>JACMMM010000679.1 GCA_014379065.1 Saprospiraceae bacterium | reverse complement strand
CCCTTGGACATTCCTTGTTGAATATTGGACATTAAAATTCCTCCTTCCCCGAAAACAAGATTTCTACCTTTGCCCTTCCTTTTGACAAAATTGTTTAACCATCTAAATATCAGTCATCACATGATAATCGGTGTACCAAAAGAAATTAAAAGCAATGAAAACCGCGTAGCCCTCACTCCTGCTGGGGCTTTGGAATTCGCTCGACGCGGCCATACCATCTTTGTACAAAGCTCGGCTGGCGTTGGCAGCGGCTTTGAAGACAAAGATTACGTGGAAAATGGCGCACAGATAATGGCCACTGCCGACGAAGTATGGGCGAAGGCCGAGATGATCATGAAAGTGAAAGAACCCATCGCTGAGGAATACCCCCGCTGTCGGGCCAATCAATTGATCTTCACTTACTTCCACTTTGCTTCGAGCGAAGACCTTACAAAAGCGATGATTGAGCGCAAGCCGATTTGTCTCGCCTATGAAACGGTGGAGACCAAAGACCGCCAATTGCCCTTGCTCATTCCAATGTCCGAAGTAGCGGGCCGGATGGCCATCCAAGAAGGGGCAAAATATTTGGAAAAACCCGCCAAAGGTAGGGGTGTTCTGTTGGGCGGTGTGCCCGGTGTCCCCCCCGGCAAAGTGCTCATTTTGGGTGGTGGAATCGTAGGCACCCAAGCCGCCAAAATGGCCGCTGGCCTCGGTGCGCTGGTCACGATTTTAGACGTGAACCTCACGCGTTTGCGCTACCTGAGCGATGTGATGCCCGCCAATGTGGTGACGCAATACTCAAACGAGTACAACATTCGCCAACTCATCCAGACGCACGATCTCATCATAGGCGCCGTGCTGCTGCCAGGTGCAAAAGCTCCCAATCTCATCACCCGCGACATGCTTAAACTGATGCGCCCGGGCACGGTGGTTGTGGATGTGGCGGTAGACCAAGGCGGCTGTATCGAGACCACCCATCCCACTACGCATGCAGATCCGACCTACATTATTGATGATGTGGTGCACTATTGCGTGGCCAATATGCCCGGGGCGGTACCTTTCACTTCTACCCTTGCGCTGACCAATGCGACCCTTCCTTATGCCCTTCAACTTGCAGATAAAGGCTGGCAAAAAGCCTGTGCCGACAATGCAGAACTCAAACTTGGCCTCAATATAGTAGCCGGGAATGTGGTGTACAAAGGCGTTGCGGATGCTTTTGGCTTGCCCCTGCAGACAGTGGAGTCCGTAATGCGGTAACTGGAAGATTGGAAGGTCCAAGTCTATGAAATACCTCATTCTTCTCTTCAAGCTTGCGCTTTTTACAACCCTCGTGCTGGTGCGGCTGGGCGAATGGGATATCTCGCATTTTTACGCTGGGTCGAAATATCAAGAGCCGCTCGATTACTATGTGAACACCATTGCGAGTATCGCCATCTTCTTGATGTTTTTGGATTTTGTGCAGTTTGGGACTACATGGTGGTATCGCCGTCGGCATAAAATAAAGCGCGACGACAACTTTATCATCGGGGTCGGACAGATTTACATTTTGCTCTTGGTCATGGGCTTGGTGGTAGGACTTTTGTCGCTGTTCCGCATTGATGTCCGACAGTTGTTTACCTCCTTGTCCATTGTTTTTGCTGGTATTGCCATCCTCACAAAAGACTATATCTCGAATATGATCAATGGGATGATCATCACCTTTTCGGGACAACTCAGCATCGGAGACAATGTGGGCATTGGCTCGCACCGGGGCAAAATCATGGACATAACGTTGCAAAACATCCATTTGCTGAACGACGACGATGACATGATTTACATTCCAAACTCCCTTCTCCTCATTTCTGAGGTAATCAACTATACCAAGCGCGAGATAAAGCGGACAAGCATCGAGTTTGAAATTGATCTCAAACACTTGAAGAATGTAGAGGAACTCGAACGCATTCTCATCGAAACCCTCGGTCCTTTTCAGGATTTGATAAAGCCTGAAAGTCATTACCTGCGCGTGGCAGAGGTAAAAAAGGATAGCGTTGCCATGAAATTCCAGTATATTCTGAAAGACCCGAACAAAGACCTGGAACGCCAAATCCGCCGCCGCACCACGCGCCGTCTAGTGGAAATTATCAGCGAGCGCGAAAAAATAGCCGATCAAATACCGGACTTGCCGGACTCGGTGGGACACGCTGTGATATAAAATTAAACCGCAAAATGTAAAACAGGAGAACCGCAAAATCTAAAATCGCGCCTAGGTCCGTGCTTGATTTTGGGAGGCGGTTTTAACAGAAGCGGTAAAAATGGCTACCAATTCACCATTTTCCTGGAGTACTTTGTCAATCAAAATTGGGTCTAAGTATTTCCGTTTACGGATGATTTTATGGCAAACTTGTGTCTCGCGGAGCTCTTTCAAGACCAGTTTGGCTTTGTGCAAAAAGTCAGCGTTCGATTCGGCTGCTTGCACTTCTCCATATAATAAGGCCGGAGCAGTACCAGAACGCGCCAATTGGCTACCGAGGTGATTGGAGACTTTGGAGTTTGGAAGATTTTCGACCACATCAATGATCATATCAGCGAAATCAACGAGGCGGTCTTCAAGGTCAAATTTTTTCATGTTTTAGCATTTGATTTATTCAAAGTTAAATGTTTCCAGTCACACTTTCAAATTTTTAGTCCTCCTGTTTCACTTTTTGCGGTTTGTCCCTCTCCATTTTACATTTTCCTGTTCTCCTGTTTTACATTTTGCTGTTTGCCCCTCTCAGTTTTCAATTTTCCTGTTCTCCTGTTTTACATTTTGCTGTTTACCCCTCTCGGTTTTAAATTTTCCTGTTCTCCTGTTTTACATTTTGCTGTTTAAAAAATGAACCACCTCCAACACGAGTCTTCTCCTTATCTCCTCCAACACGCCCATAATCCTGTGGACTGGTACGCTTGGAAACCGGAGGCTTTTGAGCGCGCCCGCGCCGAACAAAAACCAATTTTGGTCAGTATTGGCTACAGCACCTGCCATTGGTGTCACGTCATGGAGCGCGAGTCATTTGAAAATGAGGACATTGCGGCGTTTATGAACGAGCATTTCATCAACATCAAGGTGGATCGGGAAGAACGGCCGGACGTAGATGCGATTTATATGGAAGCATGCCAGTTGCTCACGGGCAGCGGCGGTTGGCCGCTCAATTGCTTCCTAACCCCAGATGCCAAGCCGTTTTATGCAGGCACCTATTTTCCACCACGCCCCGCGCACAACCGCCCTGCCTGGTTGCAACTTTTGCAACATCTGGCCGATATTTGGGAAACGAAACGCGACACCGCGACAGAGCAGGCCGACCGATTGTTGGCAAACATCCAGCGAAACGATGGAATCTTCATCAGCGCCCTCAACCCCTCAACCCCTCAACCCCTCAACTTACAACCCCTCAACTTTGAAGCCCTCTTCAGCCGAATGCGTGCCCAATTCGACCATTCGGAAGGTGGGTTTGGCGGTGCGCCAAAGTTCCCGTCCACCATGGCTTTGCAGTGGCTTTTAAACTGGCATTATTTTTCAGGAAATCCAGAAGCTCTTCAGCACGCGATATTTTCCCTCGACAAAATGGCCCGTGGCGGAATCTACGACCAAATCGGAGGTGGATTTGCCCGCTACGCCACCGACCGTGAGTGGCTCGTACCGCACTTTGAAAAAATGCTTTACGACAATGCTTTGCTCGTCAGCGTACTTTCTGAAGCTCATAAAATAGTAGAAAGCAGTCAACAGTCAACAGTCAACAGCCAAAGGTCAACAGTCACCGGTCAACAGTCAACAGTCAACAGTCAACGGTCAACGGTCAACAGTCAACAGTCAACGGTCAACAGTCAACAGTCATCCAACAAACCCTCGCTTACATCGCCCGTGAGATGACAAGCCCCGAAGGAGGGTTCTATTCAGCGCAGGATGCCGATTCAGAAGGTGTGGAGGGGAAATTTTTTGTCTGGGACAAATCAGAAATCGAGACAATACTTGGGGATGAAGCGGGGCTTTTTTGCGAATTTTATGGCGTGACCGAAGCAGGAAACTGGGAAGAAAAGAATATCCTTTGGCGCCCCTATACCTATGAGGCCTTTGCCGCAGATCGTAATATAAAGGTTGATGCCCTCCAAAATATCCTAATTGGTAATGCTGAAAAATTGCTTGAAGTGCGCTCTCGTCGCATCTGGCCAAGCCTCGACAACAAGATCCTGCTGGGTTGGAATGCACTCATGTCGTCGGCTTATACAGCGGCGTTCACTGCGCTTGGCCACGAAGCATATCGGCAGGCTGCTGTCCGTAACCTTGATTTCCTGGCCAGCAACTTTCAAAACCCTCAACGCTCAACGCTCAACCCTCAACAAAGCTGGCGCCACAGCGCCTCACAGCCCTTTGCTTTTCTTGAAGACTACGCCTACTTAATTGCCGCGCTCGTAGATGTTTACCAAATCACGTTTGAACGGCATTACCTGCAACTTGCGGGCGAATGCACGGACTATGTTTTTGACCATTTCCACGATCCAGAGTCGGAAATGTTTTTTTTCACGGACATAGATCAAACGGACATTTTATTTCGGAAAAAAGACCTTTACGACAACGCTACACCATCGGGCAACAGCACCATGGTGTACAACCTCCAACGGCTTGGCATCCTGCTCGATCGCGCTGAGTGGCGAGAAACCGCCTCGAAAATGCTTGCCAATATGCGCGAAACGGTAGAAAAATATCCGCTCTCGTTTGAGCGTTGGGCTTCGGCCATGTTGAATGAAGCGTATCCACTTCAAGAAATTGCGATTATTGGTGAAAACGCTTTTGAAAAGGCACTCGAAATCCAACGCGGTTTTTTGCCAAACAAAGTAATTTCAGCCAGCCAACAACCCGACGATACCCAGCCCCTCTTGGCAGGAAAGCCTGGAGCAGCCGACGCGCTTATTTATGTTTGCCGCGATTTTGCTTGCCAAAGGCCCGTTTCTACGCTGAAAGATTTTTGGGCGTTGGTAAATTCGTGACAAAGCATTACTTTCACCATCTCAAAAAACCACTAATCATCCCGAACATGAACAACTACTACACACTTATCATTTATGTGTGCAGCATTTGCTGGCTCAGTGCTCAGCAAGTGCCACAATATAGCCTTTACGCCCTCAACCCGTACGCGCACAACCCAGCGTATGCTGGTCTCGAGAACACGCTTGTTGGCACGGGGGTCTACCGTCAGCAATGGTCTGGACTGGCTGGAGCGCCTGCTACCCAACATATCAACGTGCATTTGCCCATCTATGCGATCAGCAGCGGCGCGGGGATTCGCATCGAGAATGACGTGATTGGGGCGCATAACACCACGGAAGCGGTGCTGAGTTATAGTTATCAGATGGAGTTAAGTCGCAGCGTCCTCCTATCTTTTGGATTGAGCGCTGGTTGGTTGCAGTACAACCTCGATGGCACAAAGCTTCGTGCTCCCGAAGGCACCTATGCAGAGCCAAATTTTTCGCACAATGAATCAGTTCTGCCTGTTGGCAAAGTGGGTGCTGGCGCACCCATATTCGAGGCTGGCGCATTTTTACAGTCAAAAAAATGGGAGCTAGGGGTATCTGCGCAACCAGTTTTTGCGACCAAACTGAAAGAAAAAGGGAATGGGGGATTGGCCTTGGAGCCAGTACAGCACTACTTTATGTACGCGGCCTACATGCTCCGAGTGGGTGAAAACCTGACATTGAAACCCTCCTGTTTAGTTAAAAGTGACTTGACGGAGACACAAATAGAAATTTCTGCCATGGCACGTTGGCGTGAAAATACTTTTGCCGGCGTTTCGATGAGGGGCTTCGGAAATGCCTCTAAAGATGCTGCCGTGTTGTTTGTTGGGTTCAAATTGAATGAAAAAACTACACTGGCCTACGCTTTTGACATTCCGCTTTCGCCTTTGAGTGTAGCCCACCGAGGGAGCCATGAACTCTTAATTCGATATAGCCTCAACAAGCCCATTGGGGTGGGGAAACTCCCGCCCGTCATTTACAACCCACGTTTTTTTTGAAAAAAAAAGACAACTTAGGTGTCAAATTTGACAAAAAGCCGACATTTGGGCCTCCTAAGGTTTATCCTTAAAAAAAACGCTTCTGGATACAATGAAAAGTTAAAACGGCGTTTGACAGCGTCTTCAACAGAGAGTGCGCTCCAAGGCCAACCAAATTTTATTCAGAAAAGTTTTCGAAAATAATTTAATCCTCTGTCTACCTTTACGGGCACATTTTCCAAACCGAACATATTAAGTAGGAAAACACGGGTGTTTAACATGAAAAAACTACAGCATTCATTTCTTCTGCTGCTCTTTCTTGCAGCATTGGCCGCTTCATGCGGCCGCAGCGAAGGTGGTCAACTAGTCGGTGTGACCAACCGTCCAAAATGGAAAGGGATTAATCCATACGGTATGGTTTATGTCCCCTCCGGTTCACTTACCATCGGTTCTGGTGATGAAGACATCAGCCGTTCGCTGGTTGCTCAACCCAAAACGATCTCGATCCAGGGATTCTTCATGGACGATACGGAAATCACTAACAATGAATACCGCCAATTTGTTGATTGGGTAGTGGATT
>JACMMM010000678.1 GCA_014379065.1 Saprospiraceae bacterium | reverse complement strand
TCGCCATGGATATCGACAATGGTCCTTTCGAATGTTTGGGCTTCGCCGGCAAGGGCCCTTTGCATGTAGGGATGGTTTGCCTCAAACCGCGCTTCTCCAAGAACTTCGCGAATGTGCTTGCCGCGCATCTGCCCGACAGTGAAGCCAAAATACTCAAGGTACGAAGCGTTGCCAAACTTGTTGTGTAATTCTGAGTCCCAGTAGCCAATCATTGCCGGCATGTGATCAATAATAGTTTGTAACTCTGCTCGAGCTTCGGCTTGCTTTGCGGTTTGTTGTTTTTGCACGCTAATATCATCGACTTGGGCTAAGAATTCGTCGCTCCCACCATTACTCCGCACCGATGTAGAAACCTTTTTGAGTGTCCAGATAATGTGCCCATCGCGATGGATCAGGCGTTCTTCAATTTGATAACTTTCTATCCTGCCTTCAACAAGATTCTGTAAACATTCCCGGCTTTGGGGAATGTCATCGGCAAAAGTGATATCTTCTATCGTCAATCCAAGCAATTCATCGGGACGATAACCGAGCATTTCTGCCAAATGGTCGTTTACCTTTAAAAAACTGCCGTTTCGGTCTTTAAGCACGACGCCGGTCATAGCAAATCGAAACGTATTCTCAAACCTTTGATCGCTCTCGTCCAATTTTTTTTGGCGAACTTCCAATTCGTCTTTGCTGATCCCGACTGCCATGGGGAAGAATGCCGTGACCGCAAAAGCGAGCCACAACCATTTTATTCCTGTAGAAGCGATCCCTGGTGGAAGTACAATGACTTGCAGAAAAAGCAAAAGACCAATCGTGGCGAAAACCAGGCAGGTAATTATTGTCGTCCGAGTCCCTCCAAAAGCCAGGCCCAAAAAAGCTAGTGGAAGAGCCATCGAAATGAAAGGAAAAGGAACAAACAAAAGAAAAACTATGTTGATACCGATCGTCACAACCGTGAGTCCAAGAATCTTGGCTATTTCTGATACCGAGAAGACAAGTTTGTTGCTGCTTTTTATGGCGATCCAGGCGGGAAATGCCAAAAAAACCATACCAACTACGTCACCCATCCACCAGTTTGGAAATACCTGGAACAACTGAGTCCCAAACGCCGCCCAAACGACAGCGCTACCCAGTAATCCTCCAATTGGTGCGGCAACACATGCGTAAATTGCCATAAAGCCCAAGGTTCTGAAAAAATTTGACTCGGCAATCTTGGTTTTGAAAAAACGGCGCGATAGAAAGCAGGCTGTGCCAATCTCTACCACGTTAGCGGTGGCCACGCCGATGCTGAAAAGTATTCCATCACCATTTCCAAAGTTGGCCAGAACACCGGCAGTCCAACCGGCCACCAGAAACCATGGCAAAAGCTGTGCTCGCGAAACCAGAATCCACACGATAAGCACCGAATTGGGAAGCCAGACAAATGCCACGTTGTGAGTAGTTTTCGACAGGACAATGCATGCAATAGCCAGTAACGCAAATACTAAACCACTGCATAGAATGGAAATAAAGTCTTGGAAACCTTTGCGGTTCGGGACTGTATTTGAAGCGGTCAAACTCATACTGATTCCTTCGGCTTCTCTGGTGGAAAATAGAAGACGCATTGGTTCCGTCCACCCTCTTTTGCCTGGTACAAGGCCTTGTCGGCATATTTGACCAAGGTGGTAGGCGGCAGTTCGTCTGCAGGAATCATGGCGGATGCTCCCACACTAATCGACACGAAAGAGCCTGCGCTGGAATGGCTGTGGGGAATCTGGAGTTTGGCCACTTCGGCACAGATGAGTTGGCCAAGGCCCAGCGCATCTTCGTGGATAGCGTGAGGCAGCACCGCCACAAATTCCTCGCCACCGTAGCGGGCGACAAAATCGCCGGGCCGACGTACCCCCGATTGCAAAGCGTTTGCCACCTTTCTGAGACAGATATCCCCTTCCAGGTGCCCGTACGCGTCGTTGTAATTTTTGAACGCATCAATATCGATCATCAGAATGGCGAACGACAGCTTTTGCCTTTGGTGGCGGCGCCACTCGGTTTCAAATTGGCTTTCAAAAAAACGGCGACTGTGCACCCCGGTGAGCCCATCGTGATTGACCAGATTTTTGAGCATATCCGACTGTCGTTTTTTGGTGGCATGGGTAATCATTCGGGCGCGGACAACCGGCGGATTAAGCGGCTTACCGATAAAGTCTACCGCTCCCGCCTCCAGTCCTTTTACCTCGCTTGCGGCGTCGGTGCGCCCGGTAATAAAAATTACGGGAATGTCTTTGGTAATCGGATCTGCCTTGAGGCGCTTACACACCTCGTAACCATCCATGCCGGGCATTTCGACGTCCAGAAGAATAACGTCGACGTCTTCTGCCAGGGCTTTTTGCAAGCCCTGGGGACCATCAAGTGCAAAAATGACCGTCGAAATGTCACTAAGTATCTGGCCGAGAACCCGAATAATTTCCGGGCTGTCGTCAATAATGAGGATAGCATAGGGTCTGGTGAAATCGGATTCTGCTGAACTATTTGTTTTAATGAGCACGGTGCAAGTTTAGGCTATGTCGACGCAGCGTTCAACGTTAATTGAGATTCTGGTTTGGAGCCCGGAGGCATGCCACGTGGAGCAAGCAGGGCGAAATGAGTTGCACTTCCTGTGCCGAGGTCGCCGCAATTTAGGGCGCGTTCCGGGCTGATTCCAGCAGGAACGCGCGAACGGCCTTGTCTTTTGTCAGTTCGATAGCTGTGTTCAAGGCCTTTTGTGCGGCAATGCTGTCACCAGTCGCGAACAGGGTTTTTGCCAGCGTTGCCCAATAGGGTTGATATATCTCAACGTCAGCAGCTACGAGACTTTGCAAAACTGAAGCAGCTTGAACCGCATCACCCGATTCTACCAAGACTGCAGCGAGACCGACCAGGCTGCCAATAGTTGGGTGACGCACCGCAAGCAGCCGGTAGAGATGCGAGGAAATTGCCAGAGGCGTTGGCACAAGTGCAAAGTGAGTTAAAGTCAGCCTTGGGTTAGTTCTATTTTTTGAGGGGCGGGCGTTTTGCCTGCCCTACTATAAATTGCTTAAGCGTAGATACTTTTTGCTATGCTCTTTTTTTAACAACCTTTCAAATGCATCTACACAACATTTTGAGCAATAGTTTATGAGT
>JACMMM010000677.1 GCA_014379065.1 Saprospiraceae bacterium | reverse complement strand
TTGCTCTGCGCTGATGTTCGAGGCAATGAGGGATGCGCCGATGGCCCACCAGGTGAGTGCTCCTTCCGCTAAGAAGAAGTCGGTCGCAGTGTTTTCGCTGGATTTCTTTTTCAGATAAATCCAGTATCCATACCCCGACACGATGAGGAAGTATAGGATAAAAACGGCATAATCCAAAGATTGTAAAGCAGAACCCATGAGTATCCAGTTGAAAAAGGTGAATAGAGATGTGGTGTGGCAAAAATTTGGGTCTGGCTAAGGCCGCCCAAATGTAGGAAGGGGAACAAAATTCCAGAAAAATAAAAATCATCGGGCGGGGGACTTGTGGGTTTCCATGAAAAACCCGTTTCTTTGCACCCGCTTTACCCGCCATAGCCTTGGCGGAGGCGGGTAAAACAATAAGGTTTCCTGGCCGAGTGGTTAGGCACAGCTCTGCAAAAGCTGCTACAGCGGTTCGAATCCGCTGGAAACCTCAAAATACAGACGGCTAATTTTCTGACAATCAGAAAGTTAGCCGTTTTCTTTTGAAAACCGCACTCGTGGGTCTGCCCAAGCGTACAGCAGGTCTGCAATTAAACTTCCCAGAATCGTGAGCGCAGCAGCCACCATCATAATGGCCGAAAGCAACGGGAGGTCATTTCCTTGGTATGCCTCAAATGTTTTGCTGCCCATGCCTGGAAAACCGAACAGGGCCTCCACTACCAGCGAGCCTGTAAACATGGCGGGCAGTATGCTCGCAAATATCGTAATGATAGGGAAAAGTGCATTTCGGAAAGCGTGACTCCAATACACCTCTTCTTCCCCCACGCCCTTGGCCCTCGCCGTTCGGATATAGTCTTCGCCCAAGGTGGCGAGCATCCCACCCCGCATTTGTAACGTCAGCATGGCCACCGCGCCTAAAGTCAGGATGATTATAGGGAGCACACATTTGGAAGCATTGGCACTCCACCAATCGCCAAAAGAAGTTATGCCGGGTTGCCAGGCATCTTGCACATCAAAATAAATCGAAGGTAGAATTGTGTGCCCCCAAGCGGTATTTGTAAAAATCATGATGAGCAGCCCCCCCAACCAAAAAATAGGCATCGAAAAAAGGAAAAACAAGCCCCGTTTTCCCCAGCGGTCCAGCCAGCGACCCTTGCGGCGGGCCATTTCTACGCCCAAAGGCACAGCGATCAGGTAGGCTAACAAAATAGCTAAAAAATTGATGGTCAAGGTTGAAAGCAAGCTTGATTGCAAATCAACCCAGACATCCATCCTGCGCCTCGTAAGGCCCAAATCGCCTGTCAAAAACCCTGTGAGCCACCGGTGGTATTGGTTCTCAAACCCATTCCAATAGACCACTGGTACACGGAGTCGGTCTGGCAATTTTTGGGTGTGCAAAATATAAGCCGCAGAATCAAGATGTAAAAGCGCTTTGGCTAACCCGGGAAATGGAGCCTCGGGCTTGGGAAATTCAGAGGGCGGCACATTTGGTTTTGCGCTAGGGATTTCGTTAGATAGTGCATTCAGCCGATTTACAGCAGAATCAAGCAATTCCAATCGGTCGGCTCGGATCAAAAGAGGCAATTCGTTGCGCAAGCGGGCGCTTTGCGGGAGTGATGAAGGAAGGTCTTCTATTGCGCGGACGGTTTCAGAAACCGCTTGGTCATAATTTTTAACGGATTGCCAATTCCCTGTTTGGCCAATAAGTTTTTTCAATCGCTCGCGTCGGTCAAGCGGGAAAATGCGCCAAAGAGTGTCTGGATAAGCAGCCGTGGTGAAGGTGAGGTAAAACCCAGGACCATCAAGTCCGAGCAGAACTGCATTGGAGCGATACTTGTCAGCTTGTTGTGCCGGGTCGAGGGAGTTGTAAGTATCCTCTGGAAAAAAATTCAAAACGGGATCGCCCGACGAGCACCTGCTCAACCCAAATGCCAAAAATGAGATGACCAACAAGGTGGGCAGGGCTAAGAGTGTTCGACGCAAGAGATATTTGAGCATAGCATCTGACGTTAGACAGTAGACCTTAGACCTTTACCTGCTAAAGGTTTTTATCTGCCGTAGTCTTGACGAAGGTAAGGTGGATATTAGACTTTGAACGCTGACCTTGGACAAGACCCATCAATCTTCTTCATATGGGGTCACTTCGCGGCTTTTGCTCTCGGCGGCTTTCAGTGCTTTTTCGCGGTTGCGTTGTACCCTTGCCACCACCAGAATGCTAGCCTCGTAAAGGCCAAAAAGCGGGATGGATACCAGCGTTTGCGACACCACATCGGGTGGTGTAATGATGGCGGCGGCTATGAGTATCACCACGACGGCATGGCGACGGTAATTGCGCATAACAGCAGCGCCCACAATCCCGATTTTTGCCAAAAAATAAGCCAGTATGGGCATTTCAAAAATCATTCCCATAGGCAAAGTGAACATGGTCATATAGGTTACGTAGGAGCCCAAGGTGGGCGACACGTCAAGCCCTTCTACCGTATAACTTGCCAAAAAACTGATGGAAAACGGGGCGATAATATAATAGCCAAACAGTACCCCCAAAAGAAAAAGGAAAGTACAAATGCTAACGATGCCGCGCACGGCTTTTTGCTCTTTGTCTAGTAAGCCGGGACGCACGAACTTCCAAAACTCCCAAAAAATAAAAGGGAAAGCACCAATAACTCCTAGCCAGAATGAAATATACAGGTGCTGCATCAACACTTCACCTAATTCTCTTGTAATAACGTTGAACTTTGGCGGAGAAAAGCACAGGGATTCCCCCGCCCCCACCCAATGAGAGAAGGAGCAAATGATCCGATAGGTAGGAAAATCTGGAGAACGCGGCCCAAAAATGAGGGTGTTGAAAACGAAATCTTTATTGAAAAGAAACACCACAGCAATTATCGCTATAGCTGCCACAGAGCGTAAAATGTGCGTGCGCAATTCGATAATGTGGTCAAAAAAGGACATCTCGCCGCGTTTGTCGTTCTGGAGGTCGTGTTCGTGCTGTTGATCGAGAGGCATGGTGGCTGGATTTGAGAATCGTAGGCGTTTAGACCCGGCAAATGTAAAAAGTTAAGCCCCGATATAGGAAAGAAAGCACAAGACTTAAGATCTGAACCTTAATTAATTAACCAGCAACTTAATATCCCGGTATTTGTTATTTCAGAACTTTGCCATTATTTGCATTACAACTAGAATTTCAAGATTATGAGGTCTTCTCTTTTACTCTTATGTTTTATTCTTGCCACAAAGCTTTCATCCCAAACTGAAAGTATTCTTAAGACACACTATCTCGAAGGGGGAATCCTGCTGGGTATTTCTAATTACTCCGGTGACCTTTCAGAAAAAAGAATCCACCTTTCCGAGTCGAAGCTCGCTTATGGGGGTTTTGTCCGCTATTTTCTTTCCAGCCATTTCGCGCTCAGGGCCCATTTTTTTGCTGGTTCAATCTCCGGAGAAGATGCCAATGCAGAAGCCCTGCTGCAGCAACAGCGCAGTTTTCGATTTAAGACCGATCTACGCGAGTTTGGGCTCGTCGGCGAATACCATGTATTTGGTAGAGGCGAATCGGCTGGCATAAAAAGGGATAATTATTTACTCTCACCCTACCTGTATTTAGGGATAGGAGGCACATTCACCCGTAAAAAAGTGGAATATTATGGTGCTCCGGAAGATCGAAGCGAATTTGTATTAGTCCCCTTACCAGAAGGAGGACAACGTGAGCAGTTTTTGGTTTTTCCCATGGGGGTCGGCGTACTGGCTGACCTCACAAAAGATGTGGTGTTGGGCTTAGAAGTAGGTTGGCGGCCATCCGTTTCCGACCAATTGGATGGTGTAAGCCTCAATGGAAACCCCGATAAAAAGGATTGGTATTACTTTGGCGGAGTGACCCTTACTTTCATTTTGAACAAGCAAAAAGAGCCTAATAACCCTAATTTATAGGTTGCATGAACAAATCTAAGGCCCTGAAAATCACACTTGAATTGCTCTGGTGGGTTATTACAGCCATTGTTGTCTGGGTAGTACTGCGGCCTATCCATAAGGCCATGTACGTTTGGCCCTTTGAATGGACCAATGTGTTGTTTGTAGTCGTACTCCTTACGCTCACGCGTTATATATTTTTGCTAAAGCACACCTTTATCAGCAATCAGCAAGTGCTTAAAATCGCGCTGATGCTCCTCATGTTCCCGCTTACTTTTGTTTTACTTGAAAGGGTGAACGAATTTTTGGGGTTTATTGAAGAACAAACTTGGGAGCCGCTCACGGGGCATCTTCCCACTGCTCAACAACCAGCCATTGAGGATTATATTTGGGGCGAAATGCTCTTTTTTGGTGTAGGAAGCGCCATTGCTGCGCCTGCTTTTGCCATTCGCATGATGCTTTCTATTTGGCGCACCCGAAATCGAGGCACGGTATAGGCATACGGATGGCACAGGTTAGGGTTGAGTGTTTAAAGTTGAGAATGTTGAGCGCAACTCTCAACTCTAAACACTCAACTCTAAACACTCAACGCTAACCTGTGCCAAAAGCGCCTTGAAATTATTATAAAAAAATCCGCTCTTACGGGAACTCAACTCCTACCCCCTTGCGTTGTGTGCGCCTATCGGCGACCTTTGCAGTTCCGATTCACCAAACCCAAACCTCTATGGCTACCTTAACCTACAAGGCAAATTGTGCGCAAAGCCAAGTATTCGAGCAGGAGTTCATTCCATTGCTCGATGCAGTCTATGCGTTTTCCTATCGCCTTACGGGCGACAAGACACAGGCTGAAGACCTTGCACAAGAAACATTCATGAAAGCGTGGCGCTTTATCGAGCGCTATACTGCCGAGACGAACGCCAAAGCATGGCTGTTCCGAATCTGCCGCAATGCTTTCATCAACGAGTGGCGCAGCCGCAAGACCCAGCCCCGCACCCGCGATATTGAAGACCCAACCGTGCGTTTTTTGCCCGTGGCCGAAAACCCACGCAACGACCGAATGGGCGACGAGGTTATGTTCGCCATCAATGCCCTTTCGTCTAACTTCCGCACTGTGGTGCTCCTTGATCTCGAAGACTTCAGCTACGAAGAAATTGCTGCCATTTTGGATATCCCGATTGGCACTGTCCGTTCACGACTGCACCGCGCTCGCAACGTTTTAGCAAAAAATCTTGAAATGTATGGGCGTTCAAAAGGTTACAACGTGCAGGACAATGAAGGCAGCGTAGGAGAAGACGAAGATGCGCCAGGCGCAGCATAAACAAAAAGGGTTTGCTCGACCGCAGTTTTAAGAACTGCCCGCAGCAAACCCTTTTTTCGCATAAACTGCTCAACAAATCAACATCCTCAACAATCTCAACCAAATTAAAAAATCATCACCATGTTATTCACACGTCAGCATTCTTCCGTAGGCAAGCAGGCATCCGATGCCCGCTCCCTCCCTATTTTGGCCTTCGTCACAGCGTCCGTGAAAAATTGGCGACCCATATCAATATGTCTTAGCGCGGTTGGCAGCCGCAGCAGGCAATATGGGATGCCCGGCTTTGTAGACAAGGGCGATTGTGGAGGCAGCAAACCCTGCGACAGAATGTCGGCACAAACTCACGTCAGTATGAAAAACGCACGCAAAGAAACTGGCCTACCCGTCAGCGACAAAATCCGGGCGCTCGGTCCACTTAACGCCGATAGCCCGTCAGATCCGGCAATTTTTGAACACCAGATATTCTCGGACAAACCTGCTCCCCGGCAACCCGAATCCCCCGATGTGGAATCACTGCGCTCCTTGCTCAAAGCAAACCTATCGCGCGAAAAAGCCTCCCCGGCACTCATACAGCGTATCCGAAGTAGGATGCACGAAAATAAAGAGTGATTTCACCATTGTTTCCGCCCACCTAAACTCATTTCCAACTTTTCCACGCATTGCGTGATTGTTTCGCCGGAGAGATGCCTACATCGCTCCGGCGATTTTTTGCATAGCCAAGCTTGCTCAAACCCGCTACATTGAATCTTCATCCGCCGTTTTGGGCCTTTTATCCAAGTCTTGCACCTAACAGATTATCAAAATTGACCTTCGCATCCGAATTCAGTTTTTCTCTACCAAAGGCATCATTACAACATGGCAAGTCAACAGCCCAAACGAAAAAACAGAACCCTGCTTTACGTCCTCCTTGGCGTATTCGTGCTGCTCATCGGGGCAGCTATATTCAAATCCCGCCAAAAACCCAAGGGAGAGGAGGTGACCGTGGAAAAAGTCGAAAAGCGCACCATCAAAGAAACGGTGAGTGCAAGTGGCAAGATTTTCCCGGAAACAGAGGTTAAGATCAGCTCCGACGTTTCGGGCGAGATCATTGAACTATATGTAAAAGAGGGCGACTCCGTCACGATAGGCCAGGTGCTTGCCAAAATAAAGCCCGACGAGTATCAAAGCGCACTCGAACAAGGCCAAGCTTCAGTAGGAACTGCCCGATCACAGCGCGAGATTTCCAGCTCCAACGTACAAGGAAGCAGTGCCCAAATAGAGCAATTGAAAGCCGACCGACAGCGTGTGGTGGCCCAGCTCGAAGTGGCGCGCAATGCCCACCAGCGCAATGAAAAACTCTACAAAGATGGGGTGATTTCTACGGCGGAATTTGAGACCTCGCAGAGCAACCTGAAATCCGCCGAAAGTGCAGTGGCAGCTTCGGAAGCCAGTTTGCGATCTGCTCAAAGCAGCCTTTCCAGTGCTGAAGCTGGCGTTCGTGTATCTGAATTTGGCATCAATAGTGCCAATGCCCGCTTGAAAGAACTCCGCACCAGCCTCCAAAAAACTATCGTAACGGCTCCTGTGAGCGGTATCATCAGCAAACTGAACGTAGAAAAAGGCGAACGCGTAGTGGGCACGCTTCAAATGGCAGGCACCGAAATGATGCGCGTGGCAAACCTTCGTACCATGGAGGTGCAAGTGGACGTGAGCGAAAACGACATTCTTAAAGTATCGCTCAACGACGACGCCGACATCGAGGTAGATGCCTACCTGGGTCGCAAATTCAAAGGCAAAGTCACAGAAATCGCCAACAGTGCGAGCAACGTGGGCAGTGTGGGAGGCATGAGCCTCAATACGGATCAAGTGACCAATTTTGTGGTCAAAATCCGGGTGGATGCGGCTTCTTATGCCGACCTGCTCAAAGATGGCCGCCGCTACCCCTTCCGCCCGGGCATGTCGGCATCGGTTGATATCTTTACCCACACGGCCGAAGGAACGATTTCGGTGCCGATAATCGCAGTCACTGCACGTGATGACGACAAGAAGGACGAGAATGACAAAGACAAGAAGGAGGAAGAAGACAAACCCGCCTCCGCCGAGGCTTCGGCGGGTAAAAAAGACAACGATATAATCAAGGAAATTGTGTTTGTGGTAACAGGCGATACGGTTGGCGTTCGCGAGGTAAAAACGGGCATTCAGGACAATGATTACATCGAAATCGTGTCAGGCTTGCAAGAAGGTGAAACGGTGGTGACGGGTCCTTATTCGGCTATTGCACGAAAACTGAAAGGCGGTAGCCAGATCAAAATTTCAGACAAAGAGAAAGGGGATGGGAAAGAGAAAAAAAGTGGTATTAGCGTGGAGGTTGATTAATAAACGGCATATGGAAACGGCAACATCAATTTTTATATACGCATCCCTCTGTGGCTTTTGGCCGCAGGGGGATGCGCTTTTTAAGCGTGATTTAATCCCTTATTGACTGTGGATGGTCTGGTACTTGGTGACATTTGCGCACTTCAAGCCGTTGTTACTAAGGAATGTTCACACAGGATGCCATTCAGGCATTGATCATTTACATATTTGTTCTTGTTCAGTATTTATGCTGACGGATTCGTTCATTTCAATAAACTTCAAACTTACCATGCGTTACCCATCTTTTTTGCGTGTCGTATTTGGTGGACTTGCCCTGCTATTTGCAGGGCAGGCCTCCTCACAGGTCACTAAACCCAAGACTGTGCTGGAAATTATTTCCAACCGCGTCATCTGGGGGAAAGACTTCCCATTGGCTTTGGCTCAAATGGAGGCTTTGTCCAAATCTGACGATAAAACGGCCGAACTTTCTCCAACAAAAATGACCCTTTCCAAGCTATATGCGAACGCGCAAGCCGCCGATGCTAGCTTAAAGAGCATAACCAAGGCATTGATAGGGGCGGAGCGACAGGATTTGTTCAAGAAAACAAAGAAGAATTTCCCTTTCGAGGCTCGCTCGCCCAAAATAGAGGTGGTCAAAGCCCCTCAAAACGACTCCGTCTTTGTGAGCCTAAACTTTGGCCCAACTGAATTTCTGAGACCCGACCTAAGGATCACCCAAATAGAAAAAGAGCTGGGTGCGGCGGAGCGCGTAGGTTACCGCGTTTATGAAGGACGAGGGGAAGAACGCCCCTTGATAATTACGTATCACTCCTACGCTGATGGAGCGATCATTTTCGCCGAGTCAAACTATAGTGACCAACCTAGGCTTGTGGACAGGGTTTATTTTGATACACCTAAATTAGTAACCGCTTTAAAATCCTCCTTAAAATGAAAGCACCAACCCTTTTTTCAACCAGTAAAGCCATTGTGGCCCTTTTGTTTATTTGTGCCACTTTGTCCAAGCTCCCTGCACAGATTAGTGACATAGCCACCGATGTCACAGACCCTTTTAATATGGGCGACACAGAGCCAAGCATTGCCGTCAACCCGCTCAACCCGCTCGAAATTGCCGTCGTGGCTTTTTCCGAACCCTGGTCACCGGGAGCGGGTTCCCCGGTATGGAAATCAAATAACGGCGGGCTTACATGGACAAAGGAGTTCATCATTCCCGAACCCGGTGCGGGATTAGCTGGCCCTAACGATCAAAAGATCCAATTTGATCAAAATGGGAATTTGACTATAGCAGAATTAGGGGTAAGAGGAGTGAGTCCCAACCAAACGTTGGAGTGTTACATTTATCGCCAAACAGGTACAGACACAGACCCGCTCGCTCGGGGCGCTCTTTACGGGTGGGACCAGCCGATGCTGGACATTGACAGAAACCCTGGAAGCGCGTTCCTTGGCAGGGCATATTCAGCATGGAGATTGACATCCCCAGATATTGCCAACGTAATCCGTACGGCAGATTTGGGCATAACGGCCAACAATGTGGTGGTGGGCAATGCTGCTTTTCCTAACCGCACTGCTCGAACCGCGATCGGCCCTGACGGAAGTGCCTATGTCGTGTTTAAAACAAGAGAGGGTATTATCAACGCCAACTTTGAGAACGCCCGTTTTATAGTCAAGCGTTCGGACGACGGCGGCGTGAACTGGAACGCTCTGGGGGCAAATGGGGTGTCCGTACATGGTGCCGGACAGGTGCAAACTTGGTTCGCGCAAAATTGGGGAAATACTGCCAAAGGCAAAGTGGGCAGGGCGCGAAGCAGCGATACTTGGATTGCTTCCGACCCCGAGGACGGAGATATCTATGTGGTTTACTGTGACCAGGATGCCAGCGGATTCGGGCAAATTTTCGTCACCCGCTCCACCAACAGGGGAGCAACGTGGGGGCCAAGTGTCCGCCTCACCGACGGTACACACCATTCCGCATTCCCGGAGATTGCGGTAACCTGCAACGGCACCGTCGGGGTGCTGTACATTGACTTCGACGACGCTGGTGCCAACACGATTTTCAGACACCGCTTTGCTCGCTCGTTCGACGACGGTGCCACCTGGACCAACGAAAACCTTCAATCCATGGATCCAGGCCCTATCACCAATGCGGTCAGTACCTTTCTATGGGGCGACTACGAAGGCTTGACGGCACAAGGCGGGCTATTCTACGGGGTATTCACCGGAGAATCAATAGGTCGCACTACGCTTCAACTCGACCCTATTTTTTTCAGACGTCAAGCTTGGCAGGCCCCCATTACGATTACTTGCCCCACCGTGCCTCCGGTAAATGCTGACCCAAATAAATGTACAGCTACGGTGAACTTCCCTGCACCAACGGTCGCAGGAGATGCATGTGCTATCCTAACTGTAACGCAGACAGGGGGACTGCCTTCAGGCGCAACCTTCCCGGTAGGGCCAACCATTAATACTTTTAGGGTGACAGATGCGGCGAACGTGAGTACCAGTTGCCAGTTTACCGTAACAGTTTTGGACAATCAAGCGCCGAGCATTACTTGCCCACCCAATGTCACAGTAAGCTGCGAAGCTTCCATCAAACCGGAAGATGTCGGTACGGCAACAGCTACCGACAACTGTTCTGTTCTATTGTCGCACACCGACGTGATCGTGCCGGGGTCATGTACCCATGAATTCACTGTCAATAGAACTTGGACAGCCAAAGACCCCGCCGGGAATTCAAAAACCTGCCTCCATGTCATCAAAGTAGAAGACAAAAAACCGCCTGTGATTACTTGTCCTGCCAATATTACTGTCACTTGCGACACGACCGCCGCCCAAACGGGCATGGCAACCGCCACCGACAATTGCGATCTCAGCGTGAGCATCAGCCGCCGCAACATCCATATTTCTGGGGACTGCGAATGGTTTTGCATCACACATCGGGAATGGACTGCCACCGACGATTGCCGCAACACGAGCAAGTGTGTACAAGTCATAACCAAAGATGTGACCCCTCTGATTGAACAGGCACTTTCTTCTGGCCCGCTCCAATGGGGCCAAACGGCGGCCACCGTAACGCTGCCCCCTGGGAAAGGGAATTGCGTGGTCAAATGGTTGCCTTATTCGGGCACAGTGCCAAAGGCCCTGAAATTTGACGATGCGGTAGCTGGAGCAAGTTGCACGCTCATGTCAAACCCGCTCGACGGTTCGGGCCATATTGTGAATCCATTGCTTGGTGAAGCGATGAAGTTGAAAATTTTGGTGCGCCTGAACCCTGCTCTCGGAATGAAAAAATTGAAGGATGATCTCCATTGTGATATGCATTTCATTGTTCGTCAAAATCTTGCCGACGGGGAGAACTCCACTGTGAACGAATTGCTTCGTGTGACTGACCTGACGCTAGGCAATATCAACGTGAGCTTGCTAGTTCCGGCAAACTGCCTCGAATTGTTGAAAGTCCTTAAATGTGTGAACGCGGGCCGAAGCGTTTGTAATCCATAGGGAAGAAGGCGCTGTGTACACAGAGCGTTCTTGACATAAGACCTGTTTTTAATAGCGCCTCCCCTCTGTGGCTTCTGGCTACAGGGGGATTATGTTTTGTGCCATAGATTTGACTAAGTTTTAATTTCTGGTTAAGTATGTATGAGGTTCCTATGGGCTGACATTTGTGCTCCAAAAACAGGGGTTGCAGTGGAGCATGTTCACGGTTTAGTACGAGAATGCATTAACCATCAAGCCCCAACTCTTCCAAATCTAACTTTCACTCAAAATTTCCAATTATGAAAAAACATTTTTTGAATTCCAATCAAAACTTGACAAATCTTCTGGTCCTTCTATTTGCATTTGCCTTTTCTTTTTCTTCAAACGCACAATGCCCTCTTGAAGTGACTCCAAATGTAGCTCCTAATCCAACTTTCCCTGGCTGTAAGGCCCCGGGGGGGCCTCCTTTTAAGGTGTTGCTCGTTCTGGACGAATCAGGTTCCATTAATGACCCGGTACCGCATGAAGCCGAAGTGGAAATGGCAGTGACCAATTTTGCAAATGCCTTAACAAGTGGCGCTTCTGGTCTTGGTGTTATGCAAATGGGCATCATTGAATTTTCAAGCGGACCAGCCGTAACCGTTGTGCCCTTAACGGATGTAAAAAAGACTACTGCTCCTTCATTTGGTACTATAATTTCAAACTACCTTGGTAATGGCGGCCCTGGAGAACATTACAATCCCAATAATGTCTTTGCGCTTACGAACTTTGAAGCGGCTTTAACTGAAGCCAAGACAGTTTCGGCTGCCAACGATGTGGACATCATTTTCTTTATTACCGATGGTTTCCCAACAGCCGGCTCGACGGATGCTGCTGTCTGGAGTGCAATTTCAAATGATATCAAAAATTCCGGCACCTATATCTTTGCATTAGGCGTTGGGAACGCATGCGAAACCCACCTTCAGGACATGTCTGGGCCGCAAAAATTAGACCCTACCACGCTTCAGGATGGAGCAGACTGGGCAAAGACAATGTTTGATCTTTTGGCTAATGAATTGGTTGCCTTAGCCAACTCTCTTGTTGACACACAAGCACCGATCCTTAACTGCTCGGATAATATCAGGGAAAACAATGATTTAGGAAAGTGCGGAAAAAAGGTCACTTTCAATACCGAAGCCAGTGATGCTTGCCCTCCTGTAATCACAAGCTGTGTCCCTCCATCCGGAAGTTTCTTCAATGTAGGGCAAACGATCGTAACCTGCAATGCAACCGACAAGGTGGGGAACAAATCCTCCTGTTCCTTTAAGGTTACAATACTTGACACAGAGCTCCCCAAAATAACGTGCCCCCCAAGCAAGCTCATCAGCTGCGAAGAATCAACGGCCCCGGCCAACACCGGCTCGCCAACCACCTCGGACAACTGTGGCGTTGGCGGAACTTCCAATGCTGATGTTCGTGTAGATGGTAGCTGCCCCAACGAATTCACCCTCAATCGAACTTGGACCGTTGTAGATATTCATGGCAACGCTAACAATTGCTTACAAGTCATTTCGGTCGAAGACAAAAAACCGCCCGTCATCAAATGCCCAGCTAACATCACCGTCACTTGCGACATTTCCGTTCCTAAAACAGGCACGGCTACTGCCCTTGACAATTGCGATGCGAGCGTAAGCATTACCAACCAAGACATTGCTATTTCTGGCGATTGCGATTGGTTCTGTATCACAGAGCGCCATTGGACGGCTACCGATGACTGTGGCAACAAGAGCAAGTGCGTTCAAGTCATCACCAAAGACGTAACGCCTCTAATCGAAAAAGCCCTTGAAGCAGGTCCACTTGTGTGGGGTCAAACTGCCGCCACCGTCACACTTCCACCCGGCAAAGGAGCCTGTGTGGTCAAATGGCTTCCTTATGTGGGTGTTGTGCCAACGGCATTGAAGTTCGATGATGCTGTAGCTGGAGCAGATTGCAAGTTGATGACCAACCCGCTTGACCGCAACACGGGCCAAATCGTGAACCCATTGCTCGGCGAAGCCATGAAATTGAAAATTCTCGTGCGCCTTAATCCCGCTTTGGGCACGAGAAAGGTGAAACAAATACTGGATAGCCATGTCCCTCCTTGCGATATGCACTTCATTGTGCGCCAAGCACTAGGTGGAGGGGATAATGCCAATGTGAATGAACTGCTGCGCGTAACAGACCTGACGCTTGGCAATATCAACGTAAATCTCTTGGTGCCCGAACATGCCATGCATTTGCTGAATGTGCTGAAATGTATAAATGATGGCCGCACGGTTTGTAACAACCCGTAAGTAATTTAGGACTCCCCTGTGATTGAACTGTGTACTTTTGTGCCGCGTCCCGCCAATGCCGGACGCGGCACAATTTTTTATGGAAAATCAAAGTCCTCAATCTACTGAGTCCGACAGTGAACTGCCCCAGCCACCCGCCTTCGCTGAAGCTTCGGCGGGTAAAGCGGATAATACCGAATGCCTATCATCCAATTCCACGCTTTACTGGCGAGTATTCGTCCCCATCTTTGGTACTGTATTCTTGAGTGGGCTGCTGCTTACATTCTTGCTTATCCCGGAAGAAGACCTATACCTCCCCTTTCCGCTCCTTTGGGGACGGCTGTTCATATTTGTATTGTGGCTTGGCTGGCTGCTTTTGGTACGTCGTACCCTCTGGCGCTTGAAGCGCGTGGATGCCAGTGCGACCCATTTTTTTGTTACAAATTATTGGGTCACGGTGCGTTACCCTTGGAGTGATCTGGAAAAAACAGAAGATCAAAGGCGTTTGGGTCGGCGCATTGTCAATTTGTGCTTGCGTGCCCCTGGGCGTTTTGGACAGAAAATCTCTTTTCTGCCTGGCGACCGTTTTGAGGAATGGAAAAAAGAGAACCCGGGAACATTTCCTTAATCAACGCTAAAAAAAATCGCTCAAATTGGTGCCAATGCCCAAATGCGCCACACCTCCTGCGAGGTGATAAGCTCCATAGCCAAAATCTATTCGGAAGCGACTTATTTTGACCCCCACACCACCGGAGAAACCTGCCAGGCTGCGGTAGTTGCTTACAGTCAATTCGCGTTTCAACAGGTGGTTGTAGCCCAATCGGAGGCGGAAACCCTCGCGTTTCCCGAGCAAAAACTCTCCGTTAAAAATCAAGTGACGGAAAAAATTATCAATGTTCGCGGTAGCCTTGCTCTCTTTCGGCTGCTCATCACCAAATAACAGCACCTCATCACCCTTTAAACTCGGGTCATTATAGCGAATTTCCCATTGGTGCAAATGGTGCGCTACGACGCTGAATCGGAACGGTAAGTGTTTCAGTCGTTTGCTCACACCCAATTGAATATCAAAAGGCAAGGTTTCTTTTATGTCGGCATAAGTTGAAAGCTGTGTGCCTGCGTTTCGCAGCACCAACCCTACCGTGAAATGACTGGCTGAGTCAGCGTACATCAGACCTGCATCGGCCAACAAAGCCGAGGACTTGTAAATGTCGAGCTTTGAAAAAGCCATGCGTACATTCAGTCCTAGCGAGAATTTATCGGACAAGGGCCGTGCTGCACCCAGTGTGAAGGCCGATTCGCCTGCCTTCACTGTGCCTTGCAGGTCGCCGTACTCGTCAGCGCGTTTCATTTCGCCATAGCCCATGTATTGGATGCCGCCGTGCATGGTGAAGCCCCATTTCGGCAATTGCTGCGCATAAGAAACATAGCCATGCTGTATACCCCCAAGGAAAAAGTTGTGGTTGAAAGCCAAATGGCCAGACATGCTTGGGTTGAGTGCAGCAGGGTTGGTGATGGCAAACACGGGATCGTCATCGCGCACAGCAATTTGCGCTCCACCCATTCCCGTCACCCGTGCGGATTGTGGCAGCGATAGGAAAGAGAAAACATGCCGTCCGCCGATTACTTGGGCAGGGGCAGTAGGCAGTAGCAGTAGGCATAGGGCCGCGGTGGCAAGGCTGATTTTTCGTAGTAAAGTGTTCATGGTCATGTGTTTAATATCTTCAACTTAGTGGAAATCGTTTGTTTTGATTGATGATTTAGAACCTTATTTCTTCCAACGTGTCAGGCACGCTCCATTCTTGCAATCTGCAATACGGATAAGTTGACCTGTTTCGTCGTACTCTTTTAGTTCCCCCTCTTCAAGGCCATCGCCTTCCTCATTGGGAGCATAAGTTCCCTCCGTTTTGGGGTTTCCGTTTTCATGGTATTCAGAGAAAGGCCCGTTTTCAACATTATCTTTCAGCATTACCTTTTCCTGGATTTTGCCGCTGGGATAGTAGCGTATGCTCAGCCCGTTTAGCGCACCGTTGACGAAATCCTGTTCTATCTTCAATTGGCCATCCTCGTAAAATGCTTGGAATTTGCCATGTATTTTGTTGTTTTGATAGCGTTCGATGCTTTCTACCTTTCCGTTGGGGAAAAAGTATTTCCGCTCACCATCCAATGAATCTGCAAGGTAATGCGCCTCTTCAAGCAGAACCCCTTCTGGCGAAAACCTTTGGAAAAGGCCCTCTTTGACAAAATTGTCTTTACGTCGCTGCCAGCGTTCGAGCTGGCCGCGGTCGTTTTTCGTTTCTGTGGTTTCGATGGGATTTTGGGTGCAAAATGCTTGAAACACAAGCAGAAGTACCACGCTGAGGCGTAGCATAGGATAAGTGAATTGCATGAAAAAGAAATTTGTCGTGAGTTGCCTACGGCGACACAAGAACGATTGCCTTGACGACAAAAGTCTGAAACTGGCTGCCTGTGGGGAGAAAAATCACCAAGCGTTCAACAACTCCTGCTGCTTCAGGTAAAGATCCTTGACGGCGTCCACCAGCCAGTCGCCTCCAAAAGTGATGGTATAGTGGTGGGAAAAGTAGATAACCCACTCAAAACTAGCGTCGAATACCATGCCTTCGTGCGAGCCACCAAAAATTTGATCGGTGTCAATTTCAAAAAGCCCGGTTTCGCAATCTAGCAAGTAAAGCGGCTCTTGGAGCTTTTGGCTGAGGAGTTCCGCGATGGCTTGTTTCTTTTCTTCGGCCATGCCATTGAGAAAAACCACTTCTGAGGGCGCGGCCTGTGTGAGTGGATCCCAGAAGTTGGAATCGAAATTCCATTTTCCTTTAAGCGTACGGCGAAGATGAGCGGCTTCTTCACCGACCATCCGTTTGTTGGCAGACCCATTGGGCACAAATTCAGGCTGGAGCGGGTCAGTAGGAAACAACACGGGCAGCTCATGCGCGATGGTACGTGCGGATTTTTCCACTACCCGGAACAGTGAGCGCAGGTATTCTGGCACATTGGGGTCAATCGGGATGTGCACCTGCTTTTCACGGCTGGCGATGTGGATATCGAGCAGGAATTTCAGGGGCGCGGCGGCGGCAATCTTTTCCACGGCTTCCTGTGCCAAATCGGTATTGAAAATCGTATAGTAGTGCAGGTAATTCCCCGAAAAACGCTCGTTTCCACGTGGGATGCCATTGCAAGTTTCATCAAGCACTTTTTGAATAGGGTCGAGATATCCGGAAGTCCAGTCGTCGTACCAAGGAGCGCCGGCGGGGTAGCCCGTCCAACGCCGCATCTGAAAATGCAGGGTCATCACTTGCAGGCTGTGCGGATGGGGTTTGGAATAACCCTGGGTGATCCATCTTTCGCCTTCTTGTCGTAGTGCTGCTTGGGGGTCTGTGTTGGAAGGAATTTCTGCGGTTTCGGAGTGATCGGGCTTTTGACCGCAGCAGCCAGTTTCAATACCGAGTTCGGCATGGGGCATGGCCGTCAAGCGGACATAATGCCATCGGTTGTTGATTTGTTTATAGAGGATTATGCGCTGCATGGTCTGGGATGTTGAGGGGTTGAGAATGTTGAGGGTTGAGATGTTGAGCGGGAATCTCTCTGAACCCTCAAACCTTTAAACCCTCGAACTTATCATCGCCACAAAGAAAAGTTCGTGCCACAAAGTGATTTTGATCGGTTTTGAGGAAGTTTTTTAAAAATAAATTGCAGAAAATGTGACGAAAAGGCACCAAAAAGGTCTAAAACCGGCCACTTTCGAGAGCAAGCGGGATTTATTTTGAACCACCCCTTGCAAAAGTTGTTAAAAGTACCTTAATTTTGTGGCAGTTATTGAGGCAACTCAATCCTCCATGAACATTCGCAGACGGCCTTTTGTAATCCTTGCCGTCGTTGTTTTAATCAAGTTCCTTTTTACTGTGTAATCTAGGTTGCAAACGCTTTTGCTCTACCTTCCTTTGACAACCAGATTCTGTAACAAAAAATTTGCGAATGAACGACTTGCACACGAATCTCACATTTTCATCTGATCCCCAAAACGTAGCCAAAGTCGAACCTTTCGTCCATGACGTAGCCACGCGCTACAACCTTTCTCCCGACACACATGGTAATATTCTGGTCAGCCTCACCGAGGCGGTCACCAATGCTGTGCTGCATGGGAATCAGGGCGATTGCCGTAAAAATGTTTCCATCTCCCTCAGCCGCAAGCAAAATGCACTGGCAATCAGTGTGAGCGACGAAGGCCCGGGCTTCGACCCGAACAAAGTACCTGACCCAACTGCAATGGATCACATTGAATGTTGCGGTGGCCGTGGGCTTTTCCTGATGCGTCACCTGAGCGACGAATGTCGCTTCGAGCGCGGCGGCAGGACAGTGGAGATGCGGTTTAAACTTTGATTTTTTAACAAAATTTCACGCACAAACGAGATCGGGGTTCTCGGCCAACTGGCCGAGAACCCCGATCTCGTTTTGAACATGAGTTACTGGCTCATTCTTCTACCCTCGTCACTTGCTTC
>JACMMM010000676.1 GCA_014379065.1 Saprospiraceae bacterium | reverse complement strand
TTTCATCCATCTATTTATATATCTTATTTAAAAACCAACAAATATTTTATTTTGACGCTCCATATAAAATAGATAATTCATTTATTTTTAACTTATCATCTTATATTCCATGTGTATTGCTAGTTCTTATTATTCCGATTATTTTTGTAAACATCCGAATTATAAAGCAATCATTTTGGAATAAATTTTCAAAAGGACTTTTTGTGATTAATACGATGACTTATTTGATCATATTGTCGCTGTTTGGATACTGGGGGCTTTTCAATATACTGTAATAACAATAGTTCGTCAGTATTTGAACAAGCCAATCGTGGGCTTGTTGAGTGCCCAAGGAGATGACGATGATTCATTGGCATCTCAGGCTAAATCGGTGAAATGACAGTAAATCATCTACCAATCTTTTCAAGGCCAAAAAGACATTTCCAGTAGACTGGGCTTTTCTAAAGGACCCAAAAAACTGACGAACCACCGTAACATGAAAACAAGCTATGTTCTTCTGGCCACCGTTGCCGCCGTAACGCTGACGGGCCTGGTGGCGACCGACGTGTTGCTCAAGCAGCAGTACGACAAAATCGACTGGAGCGACCGGTACCGAACGTTTGAACGTCGGGCGCTGCCGTCGGCGCGGCATCTCGTCATTGAGGCGGCGCCCGTTGCCGAAATCATCGTCGAGAAAAACGCCCGTCCGCACGCGTTGGTGGATGCGGCGTACGTCGGTTTCTACCGGACGCGGCAACGGGGCGACACGTTGTTCGTAACCCTCACGCCCGATTTCGACGGCCGCAACGATCCGAAAAATAACGCTTCTGCCGAATTAAGAACCGGTCTGGTGCTGCGCCTGCCCGGCCTGCAAAGCCTGCGCGTGCGCAACGGGCGGCTGACTATCCGGGATTTCACGCTCAACCAATTGGCCGTGTCGCTGCGAGGCAGTCGTTTGCGGACCAATCAACTCACCGTGCGGGATTCGTTTACGCTCACCGAGAGCGGCAACAGCTTTGCCGTGCTGGGTGCCGATCGGTACCAATCGCTGCGCGTGGCCGTGCGCGACTCCAGCGGCCTTCAACTCGACAACGCGGAAGCCGGATCGTTTACGGCCGAGGTATCGCCCAAAGCGGAAGTGCAACTGCGCGGTCGGGCGCTGCGGTGGCTGGCGAAATAACCAGGATGTGCGAGTGCGCTCCCTTTTCGTCGACCGCCGCCGCCCGGTAGAGGCTTGCGGGAGGGGAATGCGGCGAATTACTTCCTAAAAAACCAACGGCCATGCCCATCATCCAAACCCGTGAACTTAGCTTTCACTACGGCAAAAGGCCGGTCTTGCAAAACATTTCGTTGCAAGTGCCCGATCAGAGCATCTACGGCTTTTTGGGTCCCAATGGGGCGGGCAAGACGACCACCATCCGGATCTTGTTGAATCTCATTCGGGTAGCTCCGCAGTCGGTTCGTCTTTTCGGATTGGACCTGTCCCAACGGCGGGTAGAAATTTTACGCCGGGTAGGCTCCCTGATCGAAATGCCCTCCCTCTACCGACACCTGACCGGGAGGGAAAACTTAGAAGTTATCCGACGCTTGACCGGGGCTCACCGCAATCGGATCGACGAAGTGCTGAAGATTGTGCGGTTGCCAGGCGATGCCCATCGGAAGGTAAAGGAATATTCATTGGGTATGGGACAACGATTGGGTTTGGCCATGGCGTTGCTGACCGACCCGCAGCTGTTGATTCTCGATGAACCCACCAATGGATTAGATCCGAGCGGCATCATCGAAATCAGGGAACTCATTGTCCTGCTCAACCAGGAACACGGAAAGACCATTTTCCTTTCCAGCCACTTGCTCAACGAAATCGAAAGAATAGCTACTTGCGTGGGGGTGATTGACCGGGGAAAGCTGTTGTTTCAGGGCGCTTTGTCGGCATTGCAACGTCAGAACGCGCATCATCTCCGCGTGGAAACGGATGCTCCGGAAGCGGCCCGACAACTGCTTCGCCAACGGAATTACACGATCAGCCGCCAAGAGGGAAGGTTTCTGGAAGTCCCCATTGCCGACCCGCAAGAGGCCGCAACCATCAACCGGTACTTGATTGAACAGGGAATCAACGTCTTCAGCTTGCGTTCCGACGAACAGCAGCTGGAAGATATTTTTTTGCGCCTGACCGGGCATCAGCCCAATTGAAAGCCCAACGAGCCTGCTCGAGCATCCTACCTGCCTGGCCCGTGCAATTGCTTAGCGAAGAAACAACACGTACTTGGATTGTGCCCCATCTGACCTTAAACCGATGAAGCCCTAAGCCTAGTTGGACGGCCGCAAAGCCTTTCTGGTGGGTTATGAAACGAAAGCCAGTAACTGGTTGGCCCTGCATTGGTTGGCTTTCTGTGGTCTGCTGCTTCGCTACCTCAAGCTTTAGACAACTTCACTACATGGAAAAGCTAATCTCAAGACTAAAACAAAGTAAAATTTTACAAATCTTTACAATTTCTCTTCGGTATTTGCTTGGCTCATCTTTTGTGCATGCAAGTATTTTCAAGATTTTAGGAATAAGATTCACACTCAAATCAGGTGAAGGTGCACCAATTAATACGCTTGCTCACTTCTTTGAAGCCATGTACCAGTCAGGCATTTACTGGTATTTTATAGGGTGGGGGCAGTTAATTGCAGGCTTTCTGTTGATGTCTCAAATTTTCAGCACCTTAGGTGCCATCGCATTTTTCCCAATTATGCTTAATATTTTTATTATAACTATTAAGTTTGAAAACACTAATATTTTAATTATTACAAGCTTAATACTGCTTGCAAATATTTATTTACTACTATGGGATTGGAATAAATTAAAGTTTATCGTTTTACCTAAACCTGATAATTATTCTGATAATAACGCCGAATTTCTCCAACGAAAAGTTTGGATTTATTTAGGAGTATTGTTCTTTTTAATCACTGTCTTAATTCGAATATTCAAAATAAAAAACAGCAGTTAACAGTTAATCACCCGATTCAATAAGCTATTGATTTGACAATAAAGGTTCTCTGACAATTTTTGTGATTACAAATAGTTGAATAGCACTCTAAGCCTCAGATGTTGAAAGTTAGGCAAACCAAACGAAATGCGTTTGATGTACCGAATGATATTATTTAACCCTTCGGTAGCGGCATTAGTCAGCCTACTTTCCGCGAAATTAGCGATGAATTGTTGCCAGTTCTTGAGGGTTTTTAGAAACTTATTTAGCACCGGTATGGCCACCCTTTCGGCCTCTTCTTTCCATTGACTGAGTTGGTGGTAGAGCCCCTTGGCGTTGGGAGCAGTCTCAAAAAGGTGATGAAACTTATTTCGGAGTGTGACGAGTTGTTCCAAGGCCGTGTTTTTCTGAAAAGTCACTGGTAGATTTTCTTCTTCACGTGGGCAAAGCCGGGCCTTGAAAAGTGTCCATTTAATATCTTTAAAAACCGGCTCTTTGGGGAAGGTTTTGCGCAAATATTTACGATGACTACCCAGTGATTGATTCAACGCTTTTACCACGTGAAAACGATCAATAGTGATGCTTGCATTCGGAAAACATTGCTGGCTTGCCAGGATATAGGACTCCCAGATGTCACAGCTAACCGCTTGGATTTGTTGGCAAAAATCATCGTCAAGTAATTGAAAATGAGTAATTAAGGTTGCCTTCTTGCGGTCTGGTAAAATATCCAGTTGGATGTTTTTATTCAGGTCGGTTAACACACAACAAAAATCACCTTTCCCTTTTCGATGGGCAATTTCATCAATCCCCAACCGACGAACCTGGGCATAGTTCTTTCTCAGGTTCAATTGCTTTTCCCCCTGGGCATAGTAAATCCATTCTACGGTTTTTGCCTGCATATTTAACAAGGCACCTACTTCACTAAATGGTTGTTTTGCACAACATAAAAACACTCATTTAGCTTGACGTTTGGTATAGCTTTTGTTGGATTCAACGAAGCTAAAATGTTCAGAAAAATAACGATTACACGCTTCGCATAAATATTGCTTTACCCGAATATGCAGCCAAACTTCTTTGCCTAGTATATGTAGATCTCTTACTTGACGGCTCGTATATTGATGAACTTGTGAACTAGGTTGTAAACAATGGGGATATCCCTCTTCACTGGTGGCTTGATGACAATGGAGTATAATCTTAGTAGTCGTCTTTTCGACACCATCTACTTTGATTTGACTTAGTTCTAGTAAGTCCTCATAAAACCGAATTTCTTTCATAGTACCAACTTAACACAAAAATTGTCAGAGGACCACGATAAATTGGCTGACGCATCAGCAACACTCGTGCGCCGGCCAACTGTAAACTAAAAACTTCAGACAGCTTCTATGAAACCCATTGACTATAAAAAATAGGCCCTTAATCATTCATCTGCACCTCATCTTTGTCCTCCATGTCACATCCGATGCTATATCTCCGAAGGGGCCTTGGGGCAGAACTGCTCAAGTACCAGCGTACGCCGGCCCTGTTGCTGGCGATTGGTGCCCCCTTCCTGATTGTCCTGCTGAATTTCTGCATCTTCTACTTCAAGGGGCACGTATTCCTGCAACCCAAAAAAGATCCCTGGCTGGAATTCTGGCTAAACAACCTCTATCCCACGACCCAGGTTTTGTTTCCCCTGTACGTAATTCTGGTTACCGTACTGATTCACCAATTGGAGCACCAGGCCCACACGATGAAACTGATTTATGCCTTGCCGATGCCCAAGTGGACCGTGTACCTGGGCAAGGTAATCCTCACCCTGTTTTTGACGGCGCTCAGCATCCTCCTGTTTGCCTTTTTTATTCTGTTGGCGGGCAAACTGCTCGGTATATTCAAACCTGATTTGCGATTTGGGCGCTACGATCCCCGGTTGGGAGAAGGGCTAGGGATTGTTCTCCGGGTTTATCTGGCGTCTCTGGCCATGGTCGCTTTGCAGTTTTGGTT
>JACMMM010000675.1 GCA_014379065.1 Saprospiraceae bacterium | reverse complement strand
TTAGGGTTGAGAGTTTAGGGTTTAGGGTCGAGCGGCTCAACATTCTCAACCCTAAACCCTAAATTCTCAACCCTAAACTTTAAACCCTAAACTCTCAACCATCCTACGCACTTGATTTTCAATGAAAAATATCATTCGATTCATTCCAATTTTTCTGCTCCCGCTGGGGCTGTTTGCCCAAAATGACAGGGCAGTGATTGACCGGGTTGTGGCTACTGTGGGCGGCGAGATCATCTTGTTGAGCGAGGTACAGGAGCAATACGGTTTTGTAAAAAAAGACAAGCCTGATTTGCCAGAAGAATACCAATGCGTGGTACTTCAAATCCTCATCGTGCAAAAACTGCTCGTGAACCAGGCCAAACTAGTCTCTGTGGAAGTGAAGGACGAGGAGGTAGAGGCGCAAATTGATGCACGCATTGAACGTCTCCGTGCCTATTTTAACCAGGACGACAAAGCCATCGAAGAATTCTATGGCCAAAGTGTGGACCAAATGAAAATGCAGCTCAATTCTGACATGCGCAGCCAACTCCTCGCGGAGCGCATGCAGGGAAAAGTGACAGAGAAAGCAACGATTACGCCTTTGGAAGTGCAGCGTTTTTTTAGCAATATCCCCAAAGACTCATTGCCCTATTTCAATGCTGAGGTGGAGATTCGTGAAATCGTGTACAAGCCCAAGGTGAACGCAGAAGAACGCGCCAAGGCACGACAACGCATTGACGATTTGCACAAGCGCATCTCTGAGAAAGGGGAGGATTTTGCAGAGTTGGCCAAAAAATTCAGCGACGACGCAGGCTCTGGAGCGCAGGGCGGGGACCTGGGTTTTCAGAAGCGCGGCACCTTTGTTTCGGAGTTTGAAGCGATGGCTTATAAATTGGAACCCAACCAGTTAAGCCCAGTAATTGAAACGGAATTTGGCTTCCACATCATCCAACTTTTGGAGCGCCGGGGCAACCTTATACATTGTCGGCACATTCTTATCAAACCAGAAATAACAGAAGCCGACTTGGACCTGGCCAAGGCAAAACTCGACACGGTGCGCCAACTCATCCGGGATGGCAAACTCTCTTTTACCGATGCCGTAAAGAAATACGGTGACAAAAACCAACAGAGCTTCAACAATGATGGCCGCGTGGCAAACCCGCGCACAGGCAATTCATATTTTGAAGTGGCCGACCTGGAAACGAGCGTTTTTTTCGCCGTTGATGGCCTCAAAGAGGGCGATATAGCCGAGCCATTCAGGTTCAAAAGCCAGGACGGCAGCGACCAATTCCGCATCGTGCAATTGGTGAGCCGCTCGAAGCCACACAAAGCCGATTTGAAACTTGACTACGGCAAAATCCAGGTCGCCGCGCTCGAACAAAAAAAAGGAGAATACATCGAAAAGTGGGTGCTTGAAAAACTGAACACTACCTATCTAAGCATAAGCGACTTGTTCTCGACCTGCCCCAACCTGCAGGAAATGATCGGGATATCGGCAGCGCGAAGACAATAAGAACTGGTTATTTGAGGATTTGGTTATTTGGTTAAACACGAATACCATGAGCGGAGCCAACAAATCCCCAAATCCCCCCATAAACAAATACACAACCATATTGATTTTCAGGTGCAAACCACCTTGCCCTATACAATTTTGACCATGACTTTTTTGCAAAAAATAAAACCCCTCGCGCTCGGCATCTTGTCTATAATGGCTGTAGCGATCCCGCTTTCTCTCTCGGCCCAAACGCCCGACACCCTATTGCCTTCGCTCGACTACTCGCAGCAAAAAGAGTACGAGATCGGCGGTGTGCGCGTCACAGGCATACAATATGCAGACGCGAACACGCTCATTTCGCTCTCCGGCCTGCGCGTGGGCAACAAGGTGCGGGTGCCCGGAACAGATTTTAGCAATGCTGTACGCATACTCTGGAACCTCAAACTTTTCACCGATGTGCGCATCAACCAAGAGCGTACGGTGGGTGATAAAATTTTCCTGGAGATTGCGGTGAAGGAACTGCCACGCTACACGCGCCACTCCTTTGTGGGGGTGAAAAAAAGTAAGCACGACGACCTGAACGCCATCATCAACAAATTCCTTCAAAAAGGCGCCATCCTGACCGACAATGTCAAAGCTACGCTGGTACACGAGTTGGAAGAATATTATGTGGAGAAAGGCTACCTGAATGCTCGCGTGAAAATCAATTCATCCCCAGACGAACGCGCCACCAATGCCACCAAATTGGAGTTTACAATAACGCCCGGCAAAAAGGTCAAAATCAAGGATATTCGTTTTTCTGGCAACGATCACGTGAAATCGCGGGTGTTGCGCAAAAAAATGAAGGAAACCCACACGAAGCGCAAACTTTTCAAAAAATCAAAACTGGTGCGCGAGCTTTACGAGGAAGACAAGCGCAAGATAGAATCCTACTACAACAACCTCGGCTTCCGCGACGCAAGGGTGGCGAAAGACAGCATCTGGCGCACAAAAAAAGGCCAAATCATGATCCACATGGACATCGAAGAAGGCCATCGCTATTACTTCCGCAATATCCGCTGGAAAGGAAACACGCTCTACGAGACCAAATACCTGGATCAGGTGCTGGGCATCAAAAAAGGCGACGTTTTCAACCAAGACCTTTTAGATACGAGGCTCTCGTTCAGCCAAGACGGGCGCGACATTTCGTCACTCTACCTCGACAACGGATACTTGTTTTTCCGGGTTGACCCCGTGGAAACAGCCATCGAAAACGACTCGATTGATCTCGAATTGCGCATCTACGAAGGCCCGCAGGCAACCATTGATCGGGTAGTCATCAAAGGTAATGACCGCACCCACGAACACATCATCCGCCGCGAGCTATTCACTCGACCCGGCGATAAATTCAGCCGGGCCGACATTATCCGCTCACAGCGTGAAATTGTCAACCTCGGCTATTTCAACCCAGAAGCCCTCGGCATAAATACCCCTGTGAACCCCGACCGCGGCACGGTGGACATTGAATATACGGTGGAAGAAAAACCCTCAGACCAGCTCGAACTTTCGGCGGGCTACCAACCTGCAACAGCATTCAGCAAGGGTGGTGTGATCGGTACATTGGGTGTTACATTCAACAACTTTTCCATCCGCAACATCAAAAACCGGGAGGCCTGGAACCCGCTCCCGCAAGGCGATGGGCAACGTTTCAGCCTGCGCGGCCAGACGGCTGGCGACCGCTACCAATCCTACAATATCTCATTCACGGAGCCTTGGATGGGCGGAAAAAAACCCAATTCGCTTACGGTGGCGGGTTTTTACAACCGTTTTGCATCGGGCTTCTCCGGTTCGGAAAGTTTCCAGAAACTTGAAATCCTGCAAGGGACGGTGGGTTTTGGCACCCGTTTGAAATGGCCTGACGACAACTTTGTGTTCCGCGCGGATGCCGATATTCAAACCTTAAAACTGAGCAACGCACTTTCTTTTGCATTCCGCGACGATGAAGGCCGCACCGTGTCCGACGGTATTTTCCACAACTACAGCCTCGGCCTCACGCTCGCCCGCAACAGCATCAACGACCCTATTTTCCCCAAGCAAGGCTCGCTCATTTCGTTGAAAATGAACGCCACACCGCCGTACTCGTGGTTCAACAGCCAAAATTTCTACAACACAGCACCCGTCGGCGACCTCTATGAATTTGTGGAATACATCAAATGGCGTGTTGATGCAGAATGGTACACCACCTTGGTGGGCAAACTTGTGTTGAAAACCCAAGCCAAAATCGGCTTACTCGGAAGGTGGAGCGACAAGACCAGCCTCAGTCCCTTCGAACGCTTCGAACTGGGTGGAGACGGCCTGAACAACCAGAACTTTGGTCTCAACGCACGCGACATCATCAGCTTGCGCGGTTACAATACGAGCGACATCATGTCACGCTACCCTGGCGGTGCGGGTGTATTCAATAAATATACGGTGGAACTCCGATACCCCATCTCACTCAACCCACAAAGCACGATTTTTGTCACGGCATTTGCACAAGGTGGCAATGCCTGGGGCCGCGCACGGGATTTCAATCCCTTCGATATCAAACGTTCAGTGGGCATGGGCTTGCGTGTGTTCCTTCCGATGTTCGGTACGCTTGGCTTTGACTATGGTATCGGTATAGACAAACCAGAATTCTACCCGAGTAAGAAAATCTCGGATTACGCGCGATTCAGCATTATCCTTGGCTTTGAGCCGGATTAGGGATGATTGGGGATTTGATTATTTGGGGATTTGGTTATTTGAGGAGCCAGAGCCCTTAGAACTCGACCCTCCAACTAAAATTCGGAATCGGACCCAGTTGGTATTTATTCTCAATTTGTCCGGTATAGGGGTCGTAATAATGGTAGGCTAAATTCTGTTGTGCAGTCAGGTTTTGGATGTCGAGGGCAAAAGTGCTGTTACGGCGGTTGCCGAGATTTTTCCGCCAGTACACGCGAAGGTCCAAGCGGAAATAGTCGGGATACTGTCTGGAGTATCCGATGCGCTCGTCCACAACGGTCGTGTTTGCCAGCACAGAAGCATCCCTATTAATTTCTGCCTCGCGTACGCCTCCAGCCCAAACTATCCGTGCATTTAGGCCAATGGTCCGTTCTTTTCCGGGGCGTTTTTCTCGTTGCCATTCTTTCCCAAAAGTAGTGTTGGCTATGTGGCCAATATCCCAGCGCGTGGATAGCCAGTCAGTTTCTGAAGGGCTGCTGGTTTTTGAAAATTTTGAACCAAACAAACTTCCGTTGATCAACATAAACCAGCCATTTGAAAGATTCCGCTCCACCGATGCCTCTATACCCCGGTTGAAACCCCGAGCAGTATTGTAGGAAGAGAAATCATTTCCCAGGTTAAACTCGCTGTCGTTCAAAAGTGCAAAATGTTCATTAACGAAGTATGGAGCGTTGTTAATCCGTTGACGGTAAAGGGCTGTTTTGAATTGCCAGAAAGGTGCAAAATTCCAGGAATATGCCATTTCCATTTTCCCAGAGCGCAGCAATTCATTAACACGGTAATCCAAGAGCCATGGCGACGGAACTTGAGAATAACCCCCTGCTGAAAACGACAGCCGATGGTTTTCGGCTATTTTTCGGGAAAAAAGAAAACGGGGTTCCAAAGAAAAGTCTGTTTTGGAATAATAGTCATTTCCAACGTCAAAAATCATCGTGTGCAATCCCAAAGAAGTGGTGTTTTTTTGATTGCGGCTTTGCCAACTAAGTTGTGTCCAGGGCTGCGCTAAAAGGCATTCCTGAGCGTGGACTATGCCGGAAACGCCATTATATTTTTGAGTGGTTACTAAAACTCCAACCTGTAGCCGGTATTTTTGACTTATTCGTTGTGAATAGGTGCTGGAGGCAGAGATCTTTGACTCTTCTATATCGTCGAGACTAGACCGATCTGTAAATGTAAAGGAATGGGAGCTACGGTCTGTGAGTTGCTGGGAAATAGCAACCGTGGTTTTTACCCATGCATTTTTCCCAAACGACAACCAATTGGAGGCCCCCAAAACGCCCGTTTTTGATTCAAAATCTATGTCGAAGAAATCTTTGTACGCTTTAATTTCAGTGGAGTCCTTTTTGTACTTGAACGTATTTTCGCTGAATCCGGCCAGCCCGAACAGCGACCAACGCCCGCCTCGTTTCCCCTCCATATTGAGGCTGAATGACAAGTCCTGAAAATTGATCTGCTCATCGCCAAATGACACGCCCAATTGCCCCAGCAGTCCCACTGTGGAGTAGCGGTAGTTGACGAGGTAGGAAGACTTTTGACCGTTGACCGTTGACTGTTGACCGTTAACTGTTTTACCCGCAGAAGGCTCGCCGGAGGAGGGTGACTTTCGACCAAACAGTGGGCCCTCCGCTGCCAAATCCAGCCCGATCAGCCCGGCTTGAGCCGTAAACTCATGTTGCCGATTGTTGCCACGTCGCAAATTCATATCCATGATGCCGCCCAGTGCGCCCCCGTAACCAGCAGGCATAGGCCCCGAAAGCAGGGAAGAATTGTCCAACAGTTGTGCTGAGAACATCAAAATGCCACCGCTTGCAGCAGCGGGCCGGTCGCTGAAAGTGCCCGCGTTGGGCAGGTGGTTTGGGTTCACAATGTCTACACCTTCGAGCCGCCAGCCCACTGAGCTTGGGCTGTTGCCCCGAATACTAAGCATGTTCGTTCCATCATCTACTTGTGCAACTCCGGGATAGGCAGCAGCGAGCCGCGCAGGGTCGAAATACATAGCCGGGAAACGCTGTGTTTGGTCGCGGGTAAGCGGGATTTCACCAAGCGGCAGTGGTGCTCGTCGGCCAGGTTGGGCAGCCAAAATGGTTACTTCTGCCAGTTGTGCTGTGGTTCGGCGCAGCGCGATGTCGAGCACTTGCTCTTTGCCCGCGGTCACATTTACCTCGGCAATCGTTTGGTTCTCAAACCCTTGTGCCATTATTTCCACCGAATAATATCCGGCGCGGATTTTTTCAAAAACAAATTCACCTGTTGGGGTGCTGGCTAACGAAATGGGCACAGCTCCACCAAGACTGAAGCGCAAGGTAACGGTGGCACCTGTTACCGCATCGCCGTTGTCGGCATCTCGGAGGGTGCCGCGCAGGGTTTGGGCTTGAGAGAGGAGTGAGAGGAGTAAAAGCCCGATTACACTCCCGCCTACACCAAGGCTTCGGCGGGTAAATCGGCGGGTAAATAAAAGCGCGAGCGATAAAATCTGTCTCGCAAACCTATAAGGCTTTGAAAACCTTATAGGTTTCACATTGCAGGGAAGGGCGCAGACATGATTTGCGATAGTCATGGTTGAAAATTTTCGATTGTGAAGCAAATGTAACTTGACATGCCGAGCCTGTGTCCCTTATTTTATAGCCTCCTCGCCACCACATAAAAGCTCTCCTCCACCTGAAAGTCGTCCTTATTCGGCAACTTACAACGACTGCTCTTCCATTTAGTAGTAGGGTATATAAACTCATTTTTCCCCGGCGATAAGGTCACTTTGACGGGCATATCAAAACCATCTATGCAATTTACCCAATGGTACTTCAACCTTCCTTTTTTGATGGTGTATTCCAAAATCGGGATGCTGGAATTGCGCAGGTATTGATCAAAAACCTTTTGAAGTTTTTTGCCTGAATGTTGGGTGATATAGTCTTCCACTTGTGTGCCGTACACCGTTTGGTGGTAAAAATCTCGGTTCAGCCCACGCAGTATGGAGCGCCATTTTTCATCGTCATCCACGATTTGACGGATGGTGTGCAGCAGGTTCGCGCCCTTGGGATACATATCGGGCGAACCTTCTGAATTGACCCCATGGGTACCGACGATGGGGCTTGTATTTCTTATAATCCCTCTCAACCCCTTAATATAATCCGTTCCGGCCTGCTTGCCAAAGTAGTATTCGGTATAAAGTGCCTCGCTGTAATTGGTAAAGCCCTCGTGAATCCACATATCTGCTATGTCGCGATAAGTGATGTTGTTGGCAAACCACTCATGGCCGGATTCATGCACGATAATGTAATCCCATTTCATCCCCCAGCCCGTGCCCGACAAATCCCTGCCGAGGTAGCCGTTCATAAAACGGTTGCCATAAGTCACCGAACTTTGGTGTTCCATGCCCAAATACGGCACCTGGACCAATTTGTATCCGTCTTCATAAAAAGGATAGGGGCCAAACCAGTGTTCAAATGCTGTAAGCATCAACTTCACCTGCTGAAATTGCAGCTTTGCCTTTTCAAGGTTTTGGGGCAAAACGTAATAATCGAGTGAAAGCAAGCCCTTTTCGCCTTGAAAAGTGTCCGCAATATGGGCGTATCGGGCGATATTGACATTCACGCCATAGTTGTTGATTGGGTTCGCCACAAACCAGTCGAAGGTATGGGTCCCATCGCCATTGTTCGTCACTCGGCGCAGCCTTCCATTTGACACATCCGTCAAATCATTGGGCACTGTGACGGAAATTGCTTGAGAATCAGGCTCGTCGTAAGCATGATCTTTGCAAGGCCACCAAACACTTGCGCCCAAGCCTTGGCAAGAGGTGGCAATGAAGGGCTGTCCGGCATCCTCCACTTCCCAACTAAACCCGCCGTCCCAAGGCGCATTTCGCGCCGCTTGGGGAATGCCCGAATACCATACTGTGAGGCTCTGTCGCGAACCCTTGGGCTGTTCTTTTTTAAGTGCTATAAAATAGGCATTTCTGCCTTGCTGGGTAGCCTCAAGGATTTGGCCATCTTGTTCTGCCCGTTCGAGATGGAGCGGGGGTTGTAGGTCAATTTGTAAAACATTGCCGGGATACAGCACCGTATATTGGATTTCATTGCTTCCTGAAATGCTTTTATCAGCAGGATTTACCTTGACCTTCAAATGATAAAAAGTCAAGTCCCACCAGGCCCGCTGTGGCGTGATACTGCCGCGCAAAGTGTCGTCTTTGGTAAACGTCAGCGATTGAGCATTGGTCAAATGAGCGAAAAAGAATAGGGTGAAACAAACGAGCGTTTTGGCAGCAGTCATCGGATATAGAATTTTATAACAAAGGTATTTTGTCACCCTCAGAAAAGATTGAAAGCCAGGCAATTGCCTCAATGACCAATGCCGATTAATGACGAATGACTATTTATTTGCCCTCATCGCCGAATTTTTTCCGATTTTCACGCCGGTAAAAACAGCGATTGGTCGGAGAATCAAAGCGAGGCATTCTTTGAACCTTCACCTTTGTTGCTCAAAATCAAACTTTAAAACCCACTATTATGCCCACCATGTATTACATTCCAATTGCCATTGTACTCATTTTTTTGAGCCTCGTGACCGTGCAGCAAGGCACAGTAGCCATCACGACTATTTTTGGCAAATACAACCGCACGCTTTATCCCGGCCTAAGTTTTAGGATTCCATTTATTGAGCAGATTTTCAAGCGCATCTCGGTACAAAACCGCGCTGTGGAACTTAATTTCCAAGCCGTCACGGTTGACCAGGCCAACGTTCATTTCACCTCGCTGCTCCTATTCTCCGTGATGGACAATGCGGAAGAAACCGTGAAAAAAGTAGCCTTCAGGTTTGTGGGCGACCGCGATTTCATGGCCAGCCTGACGCGCACTGTGGAAGGCAGCATCCGCTCTTTTGTGGCGACCAAAAAACAGCAGGAAGTGCTCTTGTTGCGCCGTGAAATCACCGATGCCGTAAAGGTCAACATTGACCACATGCTCGAAGATTGGGGCTTCCACCTCATTGATTTGCAGATAAACGACATCACTTTCGACGAAGAAGTGATGCGTTCCATGTCGAAAATCGTGGCAGCCAACAACCTCAAAGCTGCTGCTGAAAACGAAGGCCAAGCACTCTTGATTACCAAAACCAAAGCCGCTGAAGCCGAAGGTAACGCCATCAAAATCTCCGCCGAAGCCGAGCGCGAAGCCGCCAGAATGCGTGGCCAAGCCGTTGCCCTTTTCCGTGAAGAAGTGGCACGCGGTATGAGCCATGCGGCCAAAGAAATGCAAACTGCCAACCTCGATACCTCCGTTATCTTGTTCTCAATGTGGACAGAGGCAATCAAGAACTTCACCGAGCACGGCAAGGGCAACATCATCTTCCTTGATGGATCCGTAGACGGGATGCAGAAAACCATGAAGGAATTGATGGCACTCAACCGGATGGATTTTTCTGCGCAGCAGAAGGGTTAATGCCATTGATCGCTCCATTGGAACGATCATAAGATTTAGCAAAGCGGTGATTCCGAGCGTTCGGGATCACCGCTTGCGTTTTTTTTTAAAAACATTTTGTTTTAAAATAAAAAACACTTTATCTTCGCTGCCTTAATCAGCCGCGCCCATGCCTAATAGAAAACATCCCGGCAGAAAAGACCATGAATCCCACGATGCGGTGTTCAAGGCCTTTTTCAGCGATGCCAAAATTGCAAGGAACTACCTGCTTCATTACACCCCCGAGGTCATACACCAGCGTATAGATTTCGCTGTTTTCCAGAAAATTGATACTGCCTTTGTCAGTGGCCGCTTCGGGATTTCCTTCAGCGACGTGCTGTATGAAACCCGTTTAACAAGTGGCGCTCCAGCTCGGCTGCTCTTCCTTTTTGAGCATAAAAGTTATATACCTTCCCTTCCAGTACACTTGCAGCTACTCGACTACTTGTTACAAATCTGGGAGGATGACCTAAAAAACGAGCGCCCGCTCTCTTTTATCATTCCGATTGTCGTGTATCACGGAGCGCATGCGTGGAAACAGAAGGCGTTTTCCAGCTATTTCCTGGGTTTGCCGAAAGACTGGGAGGCATTTATTCCTAACTTCCATTACTTGCTCACAGACTTGAGTAGGATACCGCCCGAAGAAATTGAGGAAAAAGTGGACACCGAATACCTGAAAAACCTGTTTCTAGCGCTAAAATTTGCTCGTAACGAAAGATTCGCCCTGAAAAACTGGCCAAACATCCTTACTTTTGGCAAGCCATTCTATCGGAATGACCGTGAAGGCATCCTACTTGAAACCCTAACGCTTTACGTCTTCAATTTTTACAACATGACAGAGGCTCAAGTTAAAGAACTAAACATGCAATTGCCCAAAGCGGAGCGCGACTGGATTGACGCCATCCCTGAAATATTTGGGAGAAAATGGAAAGAAGAAGGTCTTCGGAAAGGATACGAAGAAGGCATGGAAAAGGGTATGGAAAAGGGTATGGAAAAGGGTATGGAAAAGGGTATGGAAAAGGGTATGGAAAAGGGTATGGAAAAGGGTATGGAAAAGGGTATGGAAAAAACGACTCATGCCATTACCATCAAAACCATCCAAAAATTTCCAGATTGGAGTGATGCTGAGGTGGTCGAGTTCGTGGGCGTGACCGAAGAATTCGTTGAGTATGTGCGCCGCGAATTGGCGAAAAAGAAACAGAGCTGAGCGGCTTATCAAGGTTTACCCGTTACAGACGCCTCAAAGTCACCTGACCGCTATACACCTCCATCCACGCAGCGCATATCCTTTCAGGAGAAAATTGCTCAATTTGCGCCCGCATTTTTGAAATCAATTCAGTGCGAACACTGTTGTCCAAAACCGCAGAAATCTGATGCGCCAAATTCTCCGCATTATTCGTGTCGGCGTATAAAGCCGCCGGGCCACCTACCTCCTCGAAGCAGCCGCCGCGCGTTGTCACCACAGGAATCCCCACCGTCATGGCTTCCAGAATGGGGATACCAAAACCTTCAAATACGGAAGGATACACGAGTGCTGCTGCCCGTCGGTATAGCCGCGCTAGTTCCTCCGTCGTCACAAATTGATCGAGCCAATATACTTGAACGCCGAGCTGTTCGGCTTGTGTGCGAAGACCTTTAGAATAGGCGCTATTGCCCGCGCCTATCGCGACAAGCGGCAGCTCTTGCCCCTGATTTTTGAGCAAAAAAAGCGCGTCGAGCAACCTATGCCAATTTTTTCGGGGCGTGAGGCTTCCCACTGAAATGATGTAATCGGAAGCCGGAATATCCAAGCCATTGGGTAGCGGCAAGGCCAAACGATCTGGCCGCTCACGGAGGCTTAGTCGTTCAAATACGGCATCGCAGGATTGACCGATGACTTGCACGTTTTGTGCCGGGATATCGAAAAACTGCTCCAAATCAGACCGTGTTTGTTCACTGATAGCCACCACTTTATCGGCCTCTTCCGCTGCGCGACGGTATTTTTTTTCATAAAAAAAACGGTCAATGGTTGGGTACAAGTCCGGGTAGCGCATGAAAATCAGGTCGTGCATCGTCACCAAGCTGCGAATACCCGCCCGGCGTAGGCCTGTAGGGAGTTCGTGGCTCAGTCCGTGAAATACCTTCACACCATCGCGCTGTAATTGGGCTGTAATGCCCCGGCTGCGCCACAGCGGGTGAAAGGTTCTCCCCATCCAGGAATCGGGCAATTTCATATCGTCCTCAGGCTTTGCCCATTGCCCTCGGTTGTAAGGCGTATAGAGCAAGTATTGGTGTTCCGGGTAAAAACGGCGCAGACCCTCCAGCAACGTTCGGCTATAAAAGCCGAGGCCAGTGGCGTTGTTGAAATAGCGTTTTGCGTCGAATGCGATGGTCAAAGTCGTAGCAGCAGATGAAGCCACAAGGTACGGCAAGGACTACTTCTTCTTCCGTGCCCCCCATTTCCCCGCATCCAGCCAATAAATCAGTTTGAGCGTCAGCGAGTTGTTCTGTGGAGCATGGAAGGTTTTGTCCAGATTCCTACTAAACGTGCCGCCGCGATCATAGTCTCCTGCAAAAGCCGATTCTTTCCAAATCAAATTGAGGAAACTACCTGGTGCAAACTGCCAGGTGTACACAAAATCCACATTGAATTGGTTGAAATTCTCATCTGCCGAGCCTTGCCAATCGCTGGGGTTGAACGTGCCATCATCGTTGAGGTGTAAGTATTGGTGGTAGTAAAGATTGGCCCAGTAGTGACGGGCGCGGGCCGTGATGTTCATGCGCGGGCCGAAGAGGTATTCCACGGCAAAGGCATTGTCGAATGTCGTGATATTGCGGCGGCCAAAGATGATGTCGGCAGGGTTATCCGAGTTAACCGCACCAAAATTGGAGTGGTCTTTTGTGAGGTTAAGGTCGAGCGATAGGCGCAGGTGGTCGTTCACTACCCAAGTCGGTTCTACCTCAACGCCAATATAGGGGTCGTTAGGGATGGGACTTTCTCCATAAAACAGCTCGAAGCTTGCAAAAAGCCGCTTGGAAGAATTGGTGCTAAAACTAGGCGCAAAAAAGATATAAGGCGCATGGAAGTATTTTTTGCCCCAGACTCGCGGTTCAAAATAATCATAGAACCAGATAGGTTTTGTAGTCATGTAGAGGGAAAACGACTGCCGCTTGGAGTTCACTAATTCATAAAACCCTTCGATTTCGAGCGATTCCCACTGGCGCGGGGCATAAAGCCAAGTGTTGGTGGCGTTGATAAAGAAAAACGTAGAAGCGATGTTGCCCCGCTGCGTATAGTTGCAATGGTTTATCACACCCAGCCACCGATAAAAATTGTCTCTGCCGATGTAGCCGAGATCGCTAGGGTCATAAGTGTCGTTGACAGCCCAATGTGCCAATTGCCCTGTCCATGCTCCGCTAACCTTGCGCGCACCGATGTTGTAGCCAAATCCCGTGCTGGGCTTTTCGGCGGTGACGTGTGCTGGGTTAAACACCGCACTGAACAGGCCGTTGCCAAAAACTTCGTAGCGATTTCCTTGGTCACGAAGGTTAAATGCAATGGCCGACACATTGGCGTCGCGTGCCACGCCTTCGCGCATTACGCTCGTATTGGTAAAACTCAGGGCGGAATTATGGGGCAAAGCCTGATCGAGCACTATCACATTGTAATTTGTCAATTCTGAGGTCTGGTATTTGCGTTCCTCGCCCGTCAACTCGTTCCGAATGATGGCGTTGCATGGTGCTGACACGGCGTTCAAAATGCCAATGCCAAGCTTGGATTTTGTCCTGCCGGAAAGCTTTGTCGCATTGTAAAGCTGTGACTGCGAAGGATTTTGAACCAAAACATCGCTGTCGCCCACGGCATGGATGGCCTCAAAAAATCGGTGTGGCCGCCCACCAATACGGCGCGAATACAACAGTCCACCCTTTCCGAACAGTTCCGTTCCTTCAGTAAAAAACTGTCGCCGCTCTTCGTACTGTACCTCGAAGGGAGATAGGTTTCGCACGATGTTGTCGCTCTGTGCTTCGCCAAAGTTGGGCACCAAAGTGGCATCCAAGGTAAAACTTTCCGAAAGCCCCCATTTCACGTCCAAGCCCCCGCTTAGGGAACGGCTGTTGGTGTATTTGACGGGGTCTTCGTTCAGCAAAGGGTCTCTTTGCAGAGAGGCCGCCAAGTAAGGCGAGAAAGCCAGGCGCAGGGGCGGGTCAATGGCTTTGATGCCTTCCAGATCGCCCCATTGCGGCAGAGAGCCGCCGCCGTTGGGATCCACTGGACTCCAGGTGCTGAACTCGTTGACGTACTGGATTTGTCGCGCAATTTGAAGTCCCCAATGCTGTTCGGGCTGTTTGGCAAAACGGATGGCACTGAAAGGGATGCGCAACTCGACCACCCAGCCGTCAGCATGGGTTTTTGTCTTGGAATCCCAAACCGCATCCCAAGTGGGGTCCGCGTTTTCGGGCGACATTTTTAGGTCGCTCTGAACGTTGCTCGCCGAAATCTGGAATCGAAAAGCATTTTGACGGTCGAGGTAAGTATCGAACGCCACATGAAGCGCATCTGCAGTGCTTTCAGCATCGCGGGCACTGAGATCGTGGCGAATGGTTTTGCCGGGTTGGTAGAGAAAGGCGCCTACGTAAATCGCCTCATCGGTATAGACGAGGCGTACCTCAGTTTTTTCAGCGGCGGGGTTTCCAAAATTAGGGCTGTTGGTGATAAAATCGGTCATTACAGGGGCCGTTTCCCAGCATTCGTCGTCGAGCTCCCCGTCCAAGCGGGGCGGCTTTTCGGTGCGGACAGCATTTGCGGTTTTTCGGTTGGAATCGTTGGTGGGGCCCATTTGGCCGAAAGCAAATTGGTTCGTCAAAAAAAGCCCCGCCGTCGTCAAGATTATGGCGGGTAAACCAGACGTCATCAAGACTTTGGCGGGTAAACCCACCGTCGTCAAGACTTTGGCGGGTAAAGCAAACAGGAGGTGTTTCAGTTTCATAGCATAGGATTTTCTCTATAGGAGAAAAACCGTGCAAATCAGCACATTCCACTACGATCCTATTTCAAAACTCTACGAGCGCGGAAAATGAGGGTGTAAATAGCGCGTTTGCCCACATCAATTCTCCACCACCCATTTCAGCCCAAATACACCCGATTCTGTGCGCATTTGTAAAAAATAAAGCCCCTTGGGCAGCCCTGGAAAATCTAAGCTCCAATATTGGCCGGGAGAAAGCACTTTTTTTTCAATACGCCTGCCAGCCGCATCCAAAATGGAGAAGCTGAGGTCTTCTTTAACGAATGCGTCAGATTGTAGATTTAATGCCCCATTGGAAGGGTTGGGGAAGACTTTAAAAACAGTGTTTTTAGCGGGGTAGCTAAGTGTTTTAGGAACTGGATAAGTCCAAATTCCGCCCCCATCGGTGCCTACCCAAAGCTCGTTTTCATAGAAAGATATCGCAGTCGGATAAGGATAAGGCATTTGTGGAAGCGCTGGGTAAAAACGGCCAGTATTATCAGTGGCATAAAAAAGTCCTTTGCCTTCTAGCCCCACCCAGAGAACCCCATCGTGCTCGGCAGCAAATGTCATACGGTTGTGGTAAAGTGGTATGCCAGTGGTCCAATCTTGCGGATATATTTCTTGCCAGTCCGCAGCGTTGGGCGGAAGGATAAAGCAATGGTGGCTGCAAAAATTGTAGTAGGTGTTGTTGGCGAAATAGAGTCTGGTGGGATTAGGATCCGAAATGGATATACAGGGTGTAGGGGGCAATTTTTGAATTAGGTATCCTGCTTCATCAAAGATATAGAAATCGTCTTTCGCTTTAATCCCAAATCTGTCGCCAAGCCCGATGAATGAAAAGGAATAATGTTCATTTATATCAAAGTTAACAAGTTGTATCTCTTTTGAAGCAGTGTCCTGGTCTGCGAACTTCCAAACTTTATTTATATCACCGGAGGGTGTCTCCACCAATTTTATATACCAAAAGCCGTGATTTGTGACGAAGTTACGATAAGGATATTCTGGTCCAAATGCGCTCCATGTCTGCCCCCCATCCATGCTATGAGACACTTCAGAATAATGAGCGTCTATTTGAAAACGGAATAGTCTTTCATCAGTGTTAGTAAACCAAACAGATGAATAGCATTTATCTTCCCAATAGCTTGAAAGCGGGAATTGCTCCCAGGTCGCTCCCAAGTCTCTCGAATAGTGGTCGTGTTCCCAGTCAGTGGTCGAAAAAACGCTGTTGTGCTGGTGAATAACGTGTCTGATCACGGCACACCCTAGTCCCTCCTGATTCGGGAAAAAAGTCTGCGCACTGTCCACAGAATGTTGTATCAGATCACATCCAAGTACAATGTGATTGCCAAAATTTATTCCATCGTTAATTGCTCCAGCAATTAATACCTCGTTGCGATTGTTCCCCCCGTGCCAGGTATTGCCCATGTCTAAAGAATAGCAATATCTGATCGGGCAAAGAAAATTTGTACTCTTATTTTGGAAATAATAGAGTTCAGATCCCGAGCCACAAACCCATGTGAAGGGATAATATCCATCTATATCGTCCCCTTCAAAATGTTGTAAGATCGTATCCGTATCAATAGCCTTCCAGCTGCGGAGGCCATCGGTACTTCGCACCAGACGCGTTCGATCATCATAAAATGCCAGCAAAAAAGAGTCCGTCGCTGTCACAGAAGCAAATCCTACGGCATTGGAAAATACGGACTCCCAGCTCATCCCACCATTTGAAGAGCGATAAATATAGCGGTCTTGGGCAGCGAAAATCTCGTTTTTGAACTCAAATATAGAAACAAAAGAAGCAGGCGCTAAATCTGCCGTAGTCGTCCAGGTTTCGCCTCGGTTGGTGGAACGATAAATGGTAAACAGGCTTCCGACGAGTATGGTGTCGCCTTTGACAAAAAGTTGCTGTAGATGCTCCTCTTCAAAATTAAAAGGAAAAGGTTTTTGCAACACGGGCTTCCAGGACGCGCCTTGGTCGTCACTGCGAACCAGCGCGCCATTTTTGTTAATAGCATAGAATACACCTTTTTCTACACGAAGTTGATACATATAACGAGTATTAGCGAGCGATTGAGGAAGCAACTCCCAATGATAACCCTCATCCTCGGAGCGGTAGATTCCCGACTGAGTAAGCGCATAGAGTGCCGTACCATCCAAGTCAAAGTTTTCTATGTGGCCGCCATCGGGCCCGGGAATATGCTGCCATTGGGGTACTTGCGCTAAAAGAAAAGAGCAGTGAAAGCTAAGGCCAAGGACCAAAAAGAGTTGTATTTTCATGACGAGGCGATGGATTTTGCTGAAAAGGTCGCCTTTTCTCCGCATGATTTTGGCCAGAATGAGCGAATGCGTCATAAGGAAGGTCGAAATGTGGATTTGGTCGAGCCGTCTTTCAAAATACCTTAAAAATGAAAATCGGAAAGCAGTAGGTTTGCAATAGAAATTTACATTCTCAAACAAATTTTCACCATGAATAAAACTGCCCACCTTCTTCGCCCCTCGCATCTCAAAATTTTGACGACGCTGGGGTTGATCATTGCCAGCCTTATGGCCACGCCGCTCAAAGCGCAAAATCCTATCCCCCACTTGGTTTTCCACGTCGAGTTAAGCGGCTCAGAAGCCATTCCGGCCGTAAATACGGATGCCAAGGGCCTTATCACTTTTATTTTTACCCCCGACCGTACAAAAGTGAACGTAAGCGGGATGCTGGTGAAAATGGACGGAGCGGTCACGGAAGCCAAAATCCGCCTTGGCATTACCGGCCAAACGGGTGCCGTGCTGCTTGATTTTTTACCGCTTATTAATGGGCGACACGTGATCGGTCAATTGAACGTTACCCCTCAGCTCCTTCAAAACTTGTTGATCAATGGCGTGTATGCCGATGTGCGCACTACAGCGCACCCGAATGGCGAGATTCGCGGCCAATTTGTCTGCGAAACCGACCAAGATTTTAGTTGTATGCTGGCAGGCAGCGAAGCGGAGCCACCCAACAACTCAACCGCCAGGGCTTTTGGCGGCATTCACTACCCATTAGGGGCTGCTGACGTGGTGTATGCTTTTGTGGTACACGGTTTGAGCAGCGCGATTATCAGCGCGGGTATTTACGAAGGAGCTGTCGGGCAGACGGGGACATTGGTTTCCAAGATTTCAGGTTTTGGCAATATTCTCCAGGGACTTATTCAACTGGACACTGTTGACCCTGATTTTCTCCTAAAATGTCGTGAAGGCAAATATTACATCGTAATCAAAACGGTCAATTTTCCCGCAGGAGAAATACGTGGCCAAGTGAATCACATCGGCTATTTTGGTTCTTTGGCCCCGATCAACGAAGTACAACAATTACCCCCTCCTTTTCCGCCATCGGCAGCTTTTGGGTTCAGCCGCAGCATTCTAAATGGGACGCTTGACAGCCTTACCACTACTATATATGTCGCTGACATTCTGCCAACTTCTGTAAAAATCCGCATTGGAAATCCAAACGAAGTTGGCACTGAGCTGTTGGACATGGGCTTTTCAACAGCCCCAGGGCTTTATGCGAAAAAATACAAAATCACAGCAGCGCAACTGACCGATTTTGCCCAAGGTCGCCTGTTCATCAATGTCACTTCCCCCACCTTCCCTAATGGACAGATAAGAGGCGTGATGAAAAACACCCTTCGAAAAGCTTATGCTTTTGATCTGTGTGGCGTTCAAGTGGTGCCTCCTACCAACAGCAATGCACTTGGAATCGCCGTTGCATCCGTGGATCAGGCTAACTGCTACCTCAATTACAAACTTATTGCAGATGGTTTGGCTGGGGCGCCTGTGGATGCTTACTTTGCAACCGCTGGCTTTGGCGCTAATGGCACTGCCTTTCACTCAATGCCCCTTACAGAGCCCATCATTGCCGGCTCGCATGAAATTATGGCAGCGCTCGGCCCGATCATCGAAAACAGCGGCACTTATGTACTGATTAGCACCCCTGGCAATCTTAGCGGAGAAATCCGGGGACAAGTGCGCCGTGGATTCACTTGCCCCGAGGTGGTGGTAGCCACGACCGAACTTGACAAGATTGACAAGGTGGTAGTGTCGCCTGTGCCGTTCAAAAATGTTTTGAATGTTGCGTTCGAAAGCGCATCCGATTTTGAAGGCCGCCTGGTGCTGCGCGATATTTTGGGCGTGCTTGCCGGGACCCAGTCCGTACAGATTGTAGCTGGGAAGCAATCGCTCCAACTTCCGACGGCGAATTTGCCAAAGGGCATTTATTCTTTGTCGTTGGAAATACCCAGCCAAAATGCTTCCGTGTTGCTGAAAAAAGTGCTGCGGGTGGAATAGGCTTATGTTGTCAAGGGATTGAACCGCAAAAACGCTTCTTTCTTCTATTCTTGTAACACCCTGCGAACGAGGCGTGTCATATTTGCCGCCGAAAAATCGGCTACTACCACCTATCCCTACCGCTCAGCTATGCAATTAACTATCCGCAACCTCTCCAAAACATACTCCAATGGGGTCAAAGCCCTGCAAGATGTCTCGCTCGATATTCCTACCGGAATGTACGGCCTGCTCGGCCCCAACGGCGCGGGCAAAAGCACCCTCATGCGTACCCTTGCTACTTTGCAGGAAGCCGACAGCGGCACGGCCTGGCTTCTTCCATCTGACGGTGGGACAGCAGGGGGCATAGATGTTTTGAAAGACAAGGATGCGGTGCGCCGAACCCTCGGTTACCTACCGCAGGAATTTGGCATTTATCCGCGCATTTCGGCGGTGGATATGCTCGGTCACCTTGCTACGCTGAAAGGCATCCCGGGCGGACAGAATAAAGAGGTAGTCAACGCACTGCTCCAGCGCGTCAACTTGTGGGAACATCGCAAAAAATCCGTTTCTTCCTATTCTGGTGGTATGCGCCAACGCTTTGGCATCGCCCAAGCCCTGATCGGAGACCCGAAACTCATTATTGTGGACGAACCCACTGCCGGACTCGACCCCGGCGAGCGCAACCGATTTTACAATCTGCTTTCCGAAATTGGCGAAAATGTGATCGTGATCTTGTCTACACACATCGTGGAAGACGTGAAGGAGCTTTGTTCCAACATGGCCATCATCAACGGGGGAATGGTGCTCTATGCAGGTTCGCCAGAGGCTGCACTGACAGAATTAGAAGGCAAAATCTGGGAAAAAGCCATCGCAAAGGCTGAAATTGACGATTATCAGGGCCGATTCAGGGTGATTTCAAGCAAACTCGTGGCGGGCAAGCCGATCATTCATATTTTAAGCGAAGAGGATCCGGGTGGTGATTTCCGGCGGGCAGCAGCGGGATTGGAGGATGTGTTTTTCTCAAAAATCATGGCCGCATAACCCCAAACCTGACCTATGTTTAGCACCTTTTTCTCTTTTGAAATAAAGGCATGGTTGCGCTCGCCCATGCCTTGGATTTTCCTCTTCGTCTTTGCTCTGATGACCTTCGGGGCCACTGTCAGCGACGAGATTCAAATCGGCGGCTCCTACGGCAACGTCTGGAAAAACGCCCCATTTGTGGCGCAGAACTGGTATGTCGTGTTTTCCATCCTCTCCTTGTTGCTCGTGGTGGCGTTCCTCAATGGCGCTGCTGTCCGCGATTTTGAGAGCAATACTTCCCAAATCGTTTTTTCCTCCCCGATCAGCAAGGCGGGCTACTATTTTGGCCATTTCGCCGGGGCGTTGTTGGTTGCTTTAATCCCGATGTTGGGCGTGTCTTTGGGCATGTGGATAGGGGCTGTGATCGGGCCTGCAATGGGTTGGGTGGATGCATCGCGGTTTGGGCCTTTTGAGTTTCAGGGACACCTCAACGCATACATTACCGTGGTGATCCCCAACATGATTTTTGCCGGAGGGATTCTTTACGCAGTAGCCGTGCTTACCCGCAGCACCATGTACTCCTTCGTGGCAGCCGTAGTGCTTTTGGTGGGGTACATCATAGCGGGCAACCTGATGCGGGATATGCAGAATGAACAAGTGGCAAGCCTTCTGGATCCCTTTGGCAGTCGCTCTTTTTCCATACTTACGAAGTATTGGACTGTGGACGAGAAGAACCACCAATCGGTCAGCCTCTTTGCGCCCGGCATCTTGGTGAACCGTTTGCTTTGGATGGCCGTCGGTTTGGCCGTGCTTATTGCAGGGTATTTTAAGTTTGATTTTGCCGAAAAAATGAAGGGCGGCAAAAAGGCTAAAACCATCTCAGAACCAGAGGAATACGGTCTCAAGCAACTCGGTGAATTGCCCCGTGTCACGCCGGGAGTTGGTACTTCTACCACCCTCCGCCAACTGTGGAGTCAAATGCGCACCGACTTCAATGGCGTTATCAAAAGCACCCCGTTTATCCTGCTCACTTTTATCGGGCTGCTCAATTGCATCCCCAGTTTTCAATACGCCACCGATGGTTACGGCACCCACAACCTGCCCGTAACCTACACGATGGTGGACATCGTGCGGGGTGCGTTTTACCTGTTCACCATTTCTATCCTGACTTATTTCACGGGTGCACTGGTGTGGAAAGAGCGCACAGCCAAAGTCAATGAAATCTATGACGCGTTGCCCACCCGCACTTGGACGGGCTATTTGGCAAAATACGGCACCATCGTTTCGGTGGTGTTCTTGCTGAATCTCGTCGCCATAATCGCTGCCGTGTGCGCTCAAGCCTTGCATGGCTACGACCGTTTTGAACTAGGTGTTTATATCCGCGAACTGCTGGTGCTCGATGTGCTGGGCTTTGCCTTTCTGGCCGCATTGTTCATGTTCATTCATGCGGTGTCGCCCAACATGTACCTTGGGTTTTTCATCTGCATTGTTCTGGTAGCGGTCAACTCTTTTGTGTGGGGCGTTATCGACATTTCGAGCAACATGGTGAAACTCGGTGGCACCCCCTCGTACACCGTCAGCGACCTTTACGGCTATCTGCCTTACGCACAAGGACTTACATGGTTTCATTCTTACTGGCTGTTGATCAGCGGTTTGCTGGCGATCGTGGCAATCTGCCTTTGGCCGCGCGGCAAAGAGTCTGGTTGGCGCAAACGCCTCTCGCTGGCCAGGCAAGAATGGAAAACGTACAGAATTGTAGGATTGGGCCTACTCGCGGTATGGATTTGCAGTGCGGGCTTTGTTTATTACAACACCAAAATTTCGAACAAACCCGTCAGCGAAAACACGCAGGAGAAACGCATGGCGCGGTACGAAAACGAGTACAAGCATTTTCAAGGATTCCCGCAGCCACGCACTTACGACCTGAAATACGACATCCGCATTTTCCCCGAAACTCGTACTTACGAGGCCGATGGCCAAATGTGGGTGCGCAACATACACGCAAAGCCGATCGACACCTTGTTCATGCACATTCCTTCGCAAGGCGATTTTCAATTTGATAATCCACGCCTCGCCCTCTTGCTCAACGACTCGACGCTTTACTTGCGCTTTTACAAAATCAACCCCACACTTGCTCCGGGAGATTCTATGTTGTTGAAATTCAACACGGTATATCGCGCCAAAGGTTTTGAAAACGAACTGTCGAACACAAGCATCATGCAAAACGGTACCTTTTTCAACAACGGTGACATCTCGCCCACCTTTGGCTACCACGAAGGCGGCGAGCTCAGCGAAAAAAACAAACGCCGCGAGTATGGCCTGCCCGAAAAGACACGGATGCCGCCACTCGACACGGCCAACCTTGCCGCCCGCAGCAACCAATATCTCAGCATTGACTCGGATTGGGTCACCGTAGAAACCACGATCAGCACTTCTGCCGATCAGATTGCCATCGCACCGGGTTCGCTCCTCAGTGAAAAGACGGAGGGGGATCGCCGCATTTTCCACTACAAACTTGACCACAAAGCCTGGAATTTTTACTCCTTCCTGTCTGCACACTATGAGGTGGCACGGGAACAAAAAGAAGGCATCACTTACGAGGTGTACTACCATGCCGACCATGCCCGAAACGTGCCGCGTATGCTGAAATCCATGCAAAAAAGCATAGAATATTATACCGCCCACTTCGGGCCTTACTACCACAAACAATGCCGCATCATAGAGTTTCCCCGGTATGCGGAATTTGCCCAGGCCTTCCCTGGCACCATGCCGTATTCTGAAGGCATTGGTTTTATCGAAGATTTCCGACAGGAAAAAGACGATATCGACATGGTGTACTATGTGGTGGCGCACGAGATGGGCCATCAATGGTGGGCACACCAAGAATGCGGCGCGAACATGCAGGGCGCGGAAATGACCACCGAGACCTTCGCCCAATATTCCGCACTTATGGTGATGGAACACGAATATGGCCGCGATGTGATGCGCAAGTTTTTGGAGTATGAAACGGACAAATACCTCCGAGACCGAGGCCGCGAAACCCTGCGCGAAATGCCGCTCGCGAAATGCGAACGGCAGGGCTACATCCACTACAACAAAGGCTCGGCAGTGATGTACTACCTCAAGGAGATGATCGGCGAAGACAAGGTGAATGCTGGCTTAAAGGCGTTTTTGGAAAAATTCCGCTACAAGGCCCCGCCGTACCCGACCAGCATTGATGTGGTGAATGAATTTGCGGCACAGACACCGGATTCGCTGAAATACATCATTCAGGACTTGTTCTGGGACATCACGCTGTTTGAGAACAAGACCAAAGAGGCCTCGATGAAAGAACTCGGCAATGGAAAATATGAGTTAACCATTCAAGTGGAATGCCGCAAACTCAAAGCCGACGAACTCGGCAAGGAGACCGAGGTGCCGGTGAATGACTGGATAGAAATCGGGGCTTTTGCAAAACCGGAAGGGGACAAAAAATACGGCAAAACACTCTACCGCCAGCGGGTAAAGATTGCGCAGAAAGACAACACGTTCACGTTTCTGGTAGATGAAAAACCGGATAAGGCGGGCATTGATCCGTTTAGGATATTGATAGACCGGGAGCCGAAGGACAATGTGAAGGAGCTGAAAAGGTAAGTAAATTTGACCTCCCTAAATGAGATTCACCGCACAAGCCTGAAAAACTGCCAACTGAGTTTATCCCGGTTGGCAGTTTTTTTTCAGATTTTTTTACCCAGCTATCATGCTTTATATAATTTTATTTCCTCAAGTTTCTCTTTTATAATTTTGTCTTCTTTAACCCAGGGTTTTTTGATATCGGTAATTTTTTCTGCATTTTCTTGCAGTTGACGCCTTAAATCTGCGATTTTTTCATCAACTATTTGCTTCTCAGCATATTTCTTGTCAATCTCGTTTCTTAAATGAACGAACAGCTTGTCCACATTAAATTCTAAATCAATCCCGCGGTACTCCGGGCCTATTTCGTCGTATACCCTTACGATAATCTTTGGATTTATATTGGAAGCGGGGATTCCGAATTCTGGTAAAATTATCTTTAATTCTGAATAGGCACAATGAGCGCGCAAAAATGCCAGTTCTTCGTCGCAAATAGGACCGCCAGGTGCAATATTTACTTTAATTGGGTTTCTAAACTCGATATCCCCTCCAGTATAATATTCCCCTGTTATTGGAGATGAATCATTATTTTTCAAAGTACAAACCCCATTTCTACGCTTTACTTTATCTCCGTCTGCTTTTCCTGTTATGGTGACATTAAATTGTATTTTTTTTAAATAGTCAGGTGAAACTCTTTCCGTTTTCTTCTGGAAATCTGCTATTTTAAAGATAGTTGAAACGATCTTATTAGTGGCAGATCGAATTTCTGGCGAGCAAAAAACCCCTTTCTTATACCCGGTATTATATATCGTGGAACTAATCGTGTCACTTGTAATTTCAGAACTGTTTATGAACCTGGCCCCTCCTGCCAAAGTCGTGTCAAGTGTTACATTACCGCTTCCACGACTAATCTCGTTTTTTTTGATCAAGGCATCAATGTCCTTTAAAGCATCCTCATAGTTTTGCATTGAAAGACCTCTAATTTCTGATTTAGTACTGATTAATTGTTTTTCTAAATCAGCAATCTCCTTCGCAAGTTGGAGTGACTTTTTTTCGAGAGGTTCCAACTTCACTCTTATTTTTTCACTATCTTCACCAACTTCTTTAACCGCAGTCGTTTTTTCTAAGATATATTTGTGTCGCTCTTCTGCCATGAAAACAACTAGCTCTCTAGGTTTTTTTATTTTTCCATAAGGCAAACATACACTTTCATACTTTTTAGCGAATTTAGTAACCTTGCGCACTAAAACAGCATCGTCCTCACTAAATGTATTCTGTCTGCCATATTCTGCTGCTATGGAACCATAGCGATAAGCGAGATCTTTATTGTAATGCTTCTGGTTAGCACAGCGATACCATGAATTTAATAAAACGTAATACACAAAAGGGAAATTCCTCAACATAATTTCTTTGTCTTCTCCATCCACTTCAAGCCGATGTATATAAGCTTCAAGTTTTTCATCATCAGCATCTCTTAAGAACTTTCTAATGGCTCGTTTCTCTTTTCTGTAAACCGGGCCTGATGTCAAATCAACAAAAAATGCTTTAAAAAAGGACGCTTCCGGTTGGGGAACAAAAGTTAAACTGTCAGGCAAAGACTGTGTTAGCCCTTGGCATTCAAAAGACAAAAGGCCAAGCAGCAAAACCAAGGTTCGAATTGTGATTCGAAAAGAGGACGTAAGGAGTTTTTTCATTACATTCTAAAAGTTATAGGGTGAGGTATAGGATGGTATCTTGTGATTCAGGGACAAAGATAAAATGTTTCTAGCAGCATTTTAACAAATATGTCTACCTTTGTTAAAAACGTAGCTTTAGAGTGCAAATGAAGCCAATTAATGTTCTTCTGGCTAGTGTAGTCGAAGATAAAGTGGTCAGGGATAAACTTAGAAAAGGGTTGACTCCCTTGGCTAAGACTGGAATTATTGTAATAGGGGATGAGAATGACATACTCCCTGGAGATGTAACTTTGGATATATTAAACGCTCAACTTTTACGTGCTGAAATAATTGTTTTGTTGGTCAGTACAGATGCCTTAGGTTCTGATTATTTTTATTCGGATTATATGGACAAAGCTGTCCAAAGGCATATAGACGGTGAGGCAATTGTTATACCCGTTAAAATCGGCCCATGTAGTCTGGAGCATACGCCTTTAAAACCTATAAAATATTTGCCTACAGACGGGATACCTATGAGGCAAAAGAATTTAGATGATGCGGTATACGAGGTTACAGAACAAATTGAGCTGGTTGCCAAAAAACGCCGCAACAAGAAAGCGTTTGAAGGGCTAATTAAAGATGCCGATGATCTGTTTAATACGCAACAATGGGAAGGATCGCTTTCGAAATTTACATCTGCACTCGCTTTCTGGCAACTGGATTTGAAACCTGAAAAAGAAGAGATTAACCAAAAGATCATACTATGCCAGGAGCAGATCGCCAAGGAAAATGAGGCGCGACAATTTGAAAGTAGGAAAAGTATGTTTCTTTCTTCAATGAAGGTGGCTGAGGACTTTAGGGATCAAAGAAATTGGAGCCAAGCCATAAAAATGTATGAAAAGGCGCATGAAAATTGGGAGTCAGGGTTTGAAGTAGATCGCGTTTTAGTGGAAAGTCGAATTTCCGAATGTGGATTGGAAATTGCAAAACTTGAAAACATAGCGGATATAAATCCGATTCCAGCACCTCCTGTTCAAGTACTCGAAAAAGAAATCAAAAATAAAATAAAACCTAGTCAGTCGGGTCGCCAGAGAACGTCGCAGAAGCCTATACAAAAAGAAGTTCCGACAACATCCAATAACCACAAAAACTCAACTAATACTAAGGCACCTCCCAGCCTCCCAAATATATACCAAATATTGTCTGATGTTTGGGAGAGGCACGGGAAATTGATTTCCTATGCTGTAATTGCATTAGCCTTCCTGATTTTTATTACTTGCATTATTCCCCCCAAACCTAATCCTATATCAAAAAAAGAAGACATGGCCATCCAAGAGGCACGACGGCTAGACACGCTTCCGGTTTGGAAAAATTTCAATAGCGCGTTCCCAAACGGTGCTTATAAAGGTGAAGCTAATGAATCTATAAAAAGATTAGAGTATCGCCAAGATCGGGTTGATACTTATGCTGAATGGGCTAAGCATTCTTATTCTTATGAGGATATTTTTGGAGACATTATGGTTTCTATAATATATCATCCAAAGGATTCCACTTTTTATAAAAACCTTTATGAATACTATAAAAAATAACAATTCTTGATTAATGAGACATTTTTTCTACCTATTTCTGTTCGTGTTCCCTGTATTGTTATCCGCTCAGGGTAAACCATGTTGCTATCCTTTTTTAAACAATGGGGATAGCCTATATCAAATGGGCGTTCGGGACAAGAAAATAAGCAAATTACAATCCGCTCTTAGGGTATATAAGGATGGATTATCTTCAAGTTGCTGCACAAATCCGGATAAACTTGCCATCAACAAGGATGATTGCCATAGCTTGGAGTTAAAAATTAAAGAAACGCAAAAAGAAATTGAGAAATATATTCCGAATCATGATGATAAAAAGGATGATTTCAAAGGAGAGGATCAAAGAAATCAATTTCCCTCCAACCCAGAGCTTGATGAACAACTTTGGAATAAAGTAAAAAAATCCATTGACCCGGCATACATACAATCGGAATACCTTGATAAATGCAAACAAGAAACCAATTGTGCCTATTCAAAGCAAGCCTTGGCAAGAATTGACACCCTTAACAATCTAATCAGTATTGATTTAAACAGATGGAAATCCGTAGAAAATACAAATGACCCTAATAAAATTGATTCAGAATATCTAAAATATTGCAATCCACCATATTGTGGCCCAATATGTTTATGCATATATAAGCGAAAGGCATTGGACAGGAAAACAAATCTAATAAACCAGATAAAAAGGGATGAATTGCATTGGCTATCAGTCAACCCTTATGAAGATTTAGACTCTATTCAAAAATACCTTAATTCCTGTCAATGGCCTTGCCGGTATAAAAAGGATGCAATTGACATGATTAATACCCTTGTAATCAAATCCAAGCCGCAGATGACTTTGGTATCTGGAGGGTCTTTCGAAATGGGCAATACATTTGAGAAAGAAAAAAATAGAGAAAAAAAAGACGAAACGCCTCATCCTGCACAAGTTGCCGACTTCTATATTGGAGTAAAAGAATTGAAATTTAAGGAGTATGATGCATTTTGTTCGGAGACGCATTATCCAAAACCACCAGATGAAGGTTGGGGGCGAGGTGATCGTCCTGTCATGAATATCAGTTGGCTTGATGCCATCAACTATTGCAACTGGAGAAGTAAAAAGGATGGATTTGCTGAAGTGTATAAAATAGATGAATACAACGTAGTAACCACAAATCCAGGTGCAAATGGCTATCGGCTACCTACCGAAGCTGAATGGGAATATGCGGCAAGAGGAGGAGGCAAAGATGTAAAATTTGGCAACGGGCATAACGTGATTACTAAAGAAACAGTCAATTATGATGTGGGGCTTATTAACATTGAGGCCGATAAAGCCCGGTTGCGTACATTGCCTACGGGCTCTTTAAAAAACAAAAATCAATTAGGGTTATATGATATGAGCGGGAATGTTATGGAGTGGTGCTGGGATTGGTATCATGCAGATTATTATGATGGTTTTTCTAGCCGAACCCCTGCTAAAAATGTTCCAGGCCCGCTTTTAGGCACCACAAAGGTTATTCGAGGCGGAGCATATAGCTACCGGGAAAAACGCTGTACCGTCTTTTGCCGCAATTTTTTTAGCCCCGAAATCAAACAAACTTCTATAGGCTTTAGGGTGGCTAGGAACAAATAACAACTTAGGTGAATGCCGCAAACTCAAAGCCGACGAACTCGGTAAAGAGACCGAAGTGCCTGTAATGACTGTATAGAAATTGGTGCTTTTTCTAAGCCGGAAGGCGACAAAAAATACGGCAAAACACTCTACCGCCAGCGGGTGAAGATTGCGCAGAAAGACAACACGTTTACGAAAAACCTAACTGCTGTGTCCGCCATGTCCAAATTTTTCATTGCCCTGACCATTGTCTTTGCGTTGTCAAAACCACTTTTCGCCCAATATTTCACCGGGGTGATCTATGGTAATATGGTTTCGCTTCAGATCGAATCTGTTGGAAAGAATGCTTGGCAAGGCTATCTGGTATACGATAAGGAATGTTATTCTGTAGCCCTTGTACAAATTGACAGCCAAACTACGGCCAGTAAGGTAAAATTTGGCTTTGTCGGCTTGAAAACTTTTGCCGAGCCCTCCTTTGGGTTCACCATTTCAGGGAATCCAGCCAGCGATTCAATCCGCTTGACAGAACAAGAAATTAAACAATTCCCCAGTGCAGTTGTCCCGGAAAGAACAACCGTGACATTGCGGAAATCGTCCTGGCCAGAAAAAATCGATTTACTAAGGATGGAGCATTACAAACAAAAGTTTGCACTCTCTTCCACCTTCATAAAGGCAACAGACTCTAACTTGCAAGTCCCCTGCAATTTTGACCCAAACCTAATAGGCATCTGGGAAAATGTAGGTGTGGCAATGTATCTCTCCGTTCATGCGGACGGCAATATGATGATGTTTAGCCGAGATGATAAATTGGAACGCATTTGGGGAAAGCGACCTGAGCATGAATTATCCCTGAGTTATACAGTTTGGTGTACGGGAGGCGGAATGCTTTATACAGATAGGGTTAATGGCAATGCACGGGAATATGGGCACTATTATATTGAACAGGACAAATTGACCATTCCATCTATTCGAACCGATGAAAATGTTTTTCGTAGGAAGTGAACCATGAGCCAGTTCATACCACCGCGTCCATTTCGTTGAGGCATGTTTTCAGTTTGTCTACATATTTCCCGTAGGAAAACTTGATTAAAACCCAAACCAAAGCTGAAACAGATACCCAGGCAAGCGCTGCCTTGAACATAACTACGGGAGTACTGCCTGTAAAAAACTGGAGGCTGTCAGTGCCGATGGTTTGTTGCCGCCACAACCTTGCAGCCATAAACACAATGGGCAACAACAATACTCCGCCCCAGAAGTAAACCTTCAGGCCTAATTGCCAAAACTGGATGGACTCCTTAAGCATCAGACGAAGCGGTTGATGCATGGAAATGCCTTTGTTCAGGTTTTTGAGCGCAAAAAAATTGGTACGAAGGCGGTAAATCCAAGTGCTTTCTTTTGCCTCGTTCCGAAAATTGGGATAGGCCCGCCAGAGTTGAAGCGCGATTTCCTGAGAAAGGTCGCGCTGGTCTTCCACCAATGGGCAATATGCCCGGCAGATTTTGTGCACGATGTTCTGATGTTGAACCAATAACTGAACGAATGCTGCGTCGGGTAAAGCCACAGAGTTTTGTTTAAAAAGATTAGTCGCAAGATGATGCGAAACATTACAAGTTCCCGAACTTTTTCCTTCATCACTCGTTCCTTTTTTGCCGCGAAACATCTACATTTGCGCACTTTTTTGACAAAAACACAAGAAATGGCCTCGACTATATTCGACCTTAAAATGCTCAAGGCGTTCTACGCCTCCCTCCCCTCCCGCGTGGACGCCGCCAAAACCAAACTGCAACGCCCGCTCACGCTTTCCGAAAAAATCCTTTTTGCTCACCTTCACCCCGATAACCCGCTCACGGACTACAAGCGCGGTGGTGATTACGTGTTTTTCCAAGTAGACCGTGTAGCCATGCAGGACGCAACGGCCCAAATGGCCTTGTTGCAATTTATGACCTGCGGACGCAAAAAGGTCGCCGTGCCCAGCACTGTTCACTGCGATCACCTGATTACCGCCGAGGTTGGCGCAGTAAAGGACATGGCGGTGGCTTTGGACAAAAACAAAGAAGTTTTTGACTTCCTCAGCACCGTTTCTCAGAAATACGGCATCGGATTCTGGAAACCCGGCGCTGGCATCATTCACCAAATTGTGCTCGAAAACTACGCCTTCCCGGGCGGTATGATGATCGGTACGGACTCCCATACCGTCAACGCTGGCGGCCTCGGAATGGTCGCCATCGGCGTAGGCGGTGCAGATGCTGTGGACGCGATGAGCGGCATGGCTTGGGAACTTCAAATGCCCAAACTCATTGGCGTGAAACTCACCGGCAAATTGCGCGGCTGGTCTTCGCCCAAAGACGTGATTTTGAAAGTAGCTGGCATCCTGACTGTAAAAGGCGGCACGGGTGCCATCGTTGAATATTTTGGCCCCGGCGCACAAAGCATGAGCGCTACCGGAAAAGGCACGATCTGCAACATGGGCGCAGAAATCGGCGCCACGACCTCGACTTTTGGCTACGACAAAAGCATGGCGCGTTACCTCAAAGCCACCGGCCGCAGCAAAGTGGCTTCGATGTGCAACAAGGTGGCCGACTACCTCACCGGCGATGCCGAGTGCTACGCCAACCCGGAAAAATACTTCGATCAAGTGATCGAGATTGATTTGAGCAAACTCGAGCCGCACATCAACGGGCCGTTCACGCCAGATCTGGCTTGGCCCTTGTCAAAGTTCGCCGCAGCCGTCAAGAAGAACAATTACCCGGCTAAACTGGAAGTTGGCCTCATTGGATCCTGCACCAACTCAAGTTATGAAGATCTCACGCGTGCGGCTTCCGTTGCGCGTCAGGCGTATGAACAAGGCATTGAAGTCAAGTCGGAATTTACTATCACGCCTGGCTCGGAGCAAATCCGCTTCACCGCCGAGCGCGACGGGCTTTTGAGCGATTTTGAAAAAATCGGCGGCATGGTACTCGCCAATGCTTGCGGCCCTTGCATCGGACAATGGGCGCGGCACATTGACGACGAGAACCGCCCGAATTCCATCATGACCTCGTACAACCGCAACTTTTCCAAGCGCAATGACGGCAATGCAAACACCCATGCGTTTGTGGCCTCGCCAGAAATCGTGACTGCTTTTGCCATTGCGGGGGACTTGACTTTCAACCCTAAAAAAGGAACTTTAACCAATAAAAAAGGGGAGCAAGTTAAACTGGCAGCGCCGAAAGGTATTGAATTGCCCAAGGCAGGATTCGCCGTAGGAGACGCAGGATATATCGCTCCAGCCAAAGGCGCGATCAAAATTGCCGTCGCCAAAGACAGCAACCGGCTACAATTGCTCAAGCCGTTCAAGCCCATCACGAACAGCGAGTTGAGCGACATGCGTGTGCTCATCAAAGCCAAAGGCAAATGTACCACCGACCATATTTCGATGGCTGGCCCTTGGCTCAAGTACCGCGGTCACTTGGAGAACATTTCCAACAACTGCTACATCGGGGCTGAAAACGCCTTCAACGGAGAGCGCAATAAAGTGCTGAACACCGAGAACGGCCAGTTCATGGAAGTCCCCGCTTCGGCTCGACTCTATCAGAAAAAAGGCATCGGCACCATCATCTTTGGCGAGGAAAACCTCGGCGAAGGCAGCAGCCGCGAACACGCCGCGATGGAACCCCGCTACCTTGGCGTAAAAGCCGTAGTGGTCAAATCATTCGCCCGTATCCACCAGACCAACTTGAAAAAGCAGGGGATGTTGGCGCTCACTTTCGCCAATATCGAAGACTACGATAAGGTGCGTCAGGACGACAAAGTGAGCATTCTTGGATTCGACAAATTCGCGCCCGGCAAGCCGCTTCAGATCGTGCTCTCGCACTCAGACGGCACGACCGAGAAATTTGACGTGAACCACACCTATAATGACGCTCAAATTGAGTGGGTGAATGCGGGGAGCGCGTTGAATAAGATTCGGAAGGATTTTGGGGTGAAATAGGACGTCATTTAGGTCATTGGGTCATTTATCGTCATTCTCAATGACCCAATAACGATAAATGACCCAATGACGATTTTAACTGGCTGTTCGAGCGGAATGCTTGGGCAGCCAGTTTTGTTTTGAAAGCAATTTATAGTGGTTTGCTAGGTACCAATCTTCCGGATTCCAATAATTGACGCAGTGCGTCTAATTATTAGGAAAGTAACCTTCGATACGAGGTTGCGGTGCGCTGTACCTACTCAATAAATCAAAGCCACAATTTCTTCATAGTTTACGCAGTGCGTAAACTATTTTGGAAAAGCAATGAAATTGGGAAAGCAAAGCGCAGAGTTCCGGTGCGCTGCACCTTCTGAACGAACCAAAATCACAATTTCTACCGACGTTAAGCCGCTCTGCGGCAATAGGAAAGCCAACCAAGGTGTCGCTGCGTAGCAGCCAAAACGTCGGTAGAAAGACCATTGAGGAATGACATAAGGTGCGTAGCACCGAACCTAGCCACGGCGAGTTGTTTATTTAAAGGATTTGGCCTATTTTTGTTCAATTCATTTCAAAATCCTGCCAAATGGCTAACACCTACACTCAAATTCATTTCCAATTAGTTTTTGCTGTAAAACATCGTCAGGCCCTGATTCAAAAATCATGGCGAGAACGCTTGCACGCTTATATCACAGGGATTGTCCAAAACCACGGACATAAAATGCTGCAAATCAATTCCCGGCCCGATCATATTCATATCTTGATCGGCTACCGACCTTCTCAACCTTTGCCAAAATTGGTGGAAGAGATAAAAACGTCTTCCAATGAGTTTATTAATGACAACAAATTGTCGCCATTTAAATTTGCGTGGCAGATTGGGTATGGAGCGTTTTCGTACAGCCGTTCGCAAGTGCCAGCCGTAGCGACATATATTGAAAGGCAAGACGAGCATCACCGCAAAAAATCATTCCGCGAGGAGTATCTCGAAATGCTGAGAAAAGCAGAGATTGAGTTTGAGGAAAAGTATTTGTTCGATTTTTGGGAAGATGTGGTGGAATGGGAATAATGATTGTTTGTTTCGCAACAGGGCGCAATGCCAAGCCATGGCGTCGCTGCGTAGCAGCCAAACGTCGGTAGAAATATAGCATAGGTAGGTGACAAGGTGCGTAGCACCGCAACATAGCGCCGCCGGGTTCCGGTGCTACGCACCTCCTAAACAATTCGCAATGACGATTTCTACCGACGTTTTGGCTGCTATGCAGCAACGTTACCGCTTGGTATTGGCGCTTGCTGCGTAGCAGCCAAACGTCGGTAGAAAAATAGTGGGAAGGTGTGGAAAGGTGCGTAGCACCGGGACATTGCGCGACTGAGTTCCGGTGCTACGCACCTTCTGATCAAACCGAAAATCGCAATTCTACCGACGTTAAGCCGCTCTGCGGCAATGGGAAAGCCAAGCCAAGGCCACGCTGCAGAGCAGCCAAAACGTCGGTAGAAATCCCCCAAAGAACACGACACAAGGTGCGTAGCACCGAAATTTATACTACCATATTTTTACCCTCATTATCAATACCTTATGGCACATACGGCAGAAGAATGGTTTCGAATCGGCAATGAAAAACACGAAAAAGGCCAATACGAAGAAGCAATCAAGGCTTTTGGACAATCTTTTGAGGTTGATCCAACCTATGTAAACATATATATAGGTCGCGGCCTAGCTAAATCAGGGTTAGGAGATTACGAAGGCGCCATTGATGACTTTGATCAAGCAATTGATCTTGACCCAAAGTACGTAGCGGCTTATGTTGGTCGTGGGATTGCTAATTTAGAATTGGCGAACAATGAGGAATCCATAGCCGACTATGACCAAGCAATTAAGGTTGATCCGAATTATGGAAAAGCATATGGATGCCGAGCCCTCGTTAAATATCGCCTGGGGCATTATATAACAGCAATTGCCGATTATGACTACGCCATCCATCTTGACCCAAAAGATGCGATATCCTATAGTAATCGCGGCCAAGCAAAATATAGCTTAGGCTATAAAACATTTGCTATCGAAGACTATGACCGTGCAATAGAGATTGACCCCAAATTTTCTGATGCGTACAACAATCGCGGCCTCGCCAAATATAAATCAGGAGAAACAGAGGCTTCTATTAGAGACTATGACAGTGCCATTGAATTTTGCTCAACAAATGCCTTAGCGTTTAACAATCGTGGTCTTGCTAAAGCCAGCCTTGGAAGTTATCATACAGCGATAGTTGATTATGGTCATGCATTAAATATTGCCCCCAATCTTGCAATGGCTTACGCCAATCGCAGTGCTGCTCGTTATAATTTAACTGATTACCATTCAGCGATTTCTGACTGCGAAAAAGCAATTCAAATTGACCCAAACTATGAAGAGGCATACTTAATTCGTGGTATTTCATATCGATTACTCATGGACTATTATCAATCGCAGTTAGATGTCAATCGTTTTATCTATCTTGCTAACCGAATATCCTTTTTTCAAAATCCTGTGCCGATTTTCAACTTCTACCACGAAAATCCCGCCCCTTACCTCCTCCACCGCACCCTCGAAAAATTCACCGACGATTTCGATCAATTCAACACTCTCGACCCCATCGTAGACACCACCTACCAACAATGCCGCCTTTGGAAACGCTGGGAAGAATGGCGCAATCTCTCAGGCAGCGAAAAGCACGAACCCCTCGCCCACTACCATGCCCTTGCCCTTGTGAACCACTACATGGGTGACTGCATTGAAGCCTACCGAATTTATGATGAAGTGCTGGGCGATGAAAAAGCGAAGGGTGTTCCGCTCAACCTGCTGGGCTTGTACTACTATATCGAATCGGCCAAGTTATTCCGGCAGGAGTATGCGGTCATTTTGGAAGATGCCATCGAGCAAATCGAAGAAACCCGCGAAGAACTTATCGAAAACAACGCTCTCCGCGAACTCTACTACGCCGGGCAAATTCTCTGGGCAAATGACCAAATAATAGAAGCCCACGAGTATTTTGAACTGGCCGACGACTACCTACCCGCAGCCTATATGCAGTTGCTGACCTTGCCGATGATGAGTGCAGACGAAGATAATATGGAAGCCAAAATCGCTGAAATTCGCGAGCGAGAAGCAGATCTAACACCCGGCGAAGGCTTTTTGCAGGGTTTCCCGACGCGGCCTTTTCGCTTGGAAAAACCAGGCGAAGATTTTCTCGCACCCATTTTACACTACGCGCACTACCGAGAAATCGCACAAGCCATCGCTGAGGTGCGCGACCCTGCTGAGTCTTTCGAGCATCACGAAATGTGGGACGCCTTTTATTGGAAGCCAGACGACGAAAAGGAACTGGCTTGGCTATTGCGTCGGGAGCGTTTGGCGGAAATAAACAAATCTCTGCTCGAAAAATTCAAGGCTAATGTGCAGTCCGGTAGCGGCGTCCATTCACTCGAACATTTGGAAACCGCTTTCGCTCAAAAACTGAAACACGACTTGTGGGAAGGCACACAATACCTTGGTTTTGAAGATTTTAAATCCAAAAGCGAGGCTTGGCCTCATGCGGCACGAGAAGTGGCAACGCTCATTCGCGACAGTCGCCGATTAGATGCTAACTCCAAACTTTTGCTCGTGGAATATTGCCACCTGCGCGGCAGTCTGAGCATCGAAGACGTTTACCTTCTTTACTTCTACATCTCTTATGTGAACACATCGCAAGATTCTGGAATTGCCAGCGAGGCCAACAGTGCAGCTGTGAAAAAAGTGGTGGAATTGACCCTCGCCCCTGTTTCGTTATCAGGAAAAGTGTTGACGGCAGCGGCTGGTGGAGCGGTAGCGCGATTGTTCAAGTTGTTCCTTTCCGATGCTGGAGAGAAAGACCAAATCAATATGGAGGAGTTTCAAAATCCAGAAAGTTCTCTGGAACGAGTGGATGACTTTGAAGTTTTTACAGATAATTTCCTGCGCTTCATCAGTTATCAGCGCGAGATGCTTGGCGAGGAGGCTTTTGAAAAACAATATCCATTGGAAGGGTTTGACGACCGAAGTAGAAAAACGGGAGCGCGTTGAACGATATTCGTCATTTAGGTCATTTGTCGTCATTGGGGTCATTTATCGCTATTGAAAATGACGCAATGACCCCAATGACGACAAATGACCTAATGACCTAAACGGCGCAAATTCTCCTCAAACCGCTCCAACACTTTTTGCTGAAAATGAAGCGGGTGATGTTTCGACACGCCCCGGCGCGATTTGAGTGCAAGATCGAACGTCTCGGAGTCCATTGCCTGGAATTTACGTTTCCAAAAGGACACGGTAAGTCGCATCGCTTTTCGGTCGAGCCAGTCACCGAGTTTTCCAGTCAGCATTTTTTCCAACAATTTTTTGAAAAAACCTCTTGAATAGGCCGGAATTCCCACTGTTGGGCGTTGGGCAAAATGCGGGTAGCGTTGCCATGCCCAAACGTTGGCTCGGCAAAAATCCAGGTAAATTTCACGCCCCCACATTGGCAATAACGTGACGGATTCCGTGGCGGTGAACCGATTCTTTTCTTCGATTTCCAGATGCTCCGTATCCACAAAGTAGTTGACGCAGAAGTATTTGTGGGAATTTAGGAGGAAAATTTTTTTGAAAAGAACCAGCAAGGTTCGGGCGAGCCACAAGCGGCCCGGCGCCGTAACCACAAAAAAATCAATGTCACTGTCGGGCCTCATACAATGCTTCGAGAGCGAACCCGACACGAACACGCCGCGCACAAATGGAAAACAGCCAATGAAGCGCGCCACGCGCCGTGCAATGGGCAAAAATTTATCCGCGCGACAGTTGCAGTCGCGGCGGTTTCCCCCCCACGAAGCCTCCTTTTTTAATTGGAAGAATCCACCAAATTGGAACGCACTGCCTTGTTCCACAAGGCTTTGCAATCTGTCAAAAACTTCCTCCCGTGTTGAACGTGGTTCGGCGCAAAAAGCAAAAATCTCTTCCGGCGTGAGCGGGTAGGAAAAAACCTCGAAGTAAGCGAGTGCTTGGATCACAGCACTTTTAGTCGGGCATTCAGCAGCAGAAGGGAGCACTTCGGTCATCAGTTCTTGTTGCAAAAAATTGCAAATCTCATACTAAGGTAAGCGCGGCTAGAGTAATTATTAAAGAGTCGCATTAATTTTTCTTACCTTTGAATGTTAAAGTCCCAACTATGAGATGAAATTGTATGTCAAATTCATGGTGAGCATTCGCTGCAAGATGGTAGTGAAGGAGGAGTTGAAAAAACTTGGGCTTCACTATGTGATTGTGGATTTGGGTGAAATAGAAATCTTGGAGGATCTCTCGAAGTCACAACGGGAACAACTAAAATTTGGGCTACAAAAATCAGGGCTGGAGCTCATGGATGACAAAAAAGCCATCCTGATTGAAAAAATAAAAAACGTGATTGTCGAAATGGTGCATTACAGTGAAGCACCGCCCAAAGTCAACTTTTCTATTTTCCTCGCCGAAAAACTACAGCACGACTACACCTATCTTTCTAACCTGTTTTCGGAGGTGGTGGGCACTACCATAGAGCATTATATCATTGCGCACAAGATCGAGCGCGTCAAGGAATTGATCGTTTATGACGAACTCAATCTTACGGAGATCTCCTACCTGTTGAATTATAGTAGTGTGGCGCATTTGTCCACCCAGTTCAAAAAGGTGACAGGACTTACTCCTTCTCACTTCAAAAAGCTGAAGCAAAAACGCCTTGGCGGGCTTGATGAGGTATAAGCTTTCAGAATAACCCGAACAATTTAAGCAGAAAATAGCAATAAAAAAGCCGCCCCGGGTCACGGAGCGGCTTTTTTGCGAATGGTGGCGGCCAAACAGGATGTTCAACGAGTGGCTAACTCCTGAAGCCTCACTTTTTGAATAATTTGCATGACAGACTCGTCCCAATTGGGGTTCATGCTATACCCAAGTTCCAAATCTGTTTTCTTCAATCCGTCTACCACACAGCGAGAATCGTCCACAGGACAGGTAAATACATCAGCATACCAAGTGCGGTTTTTGACGAAATTGCCAAAGTCCAAAACTGCTTCTTCCGCAGAACTGTACTTTCTAAATTTAGTCTGCTGACCATTATCCAATTTTGTGAAGCTTGGCCCAACCCAAGGTTTGCTCGCTTGGATACCAAAGGGATTACCTGCATTTTTAAAAAGTTCGCTGTTGAAACTGGATTCGTGTATCGCAATGGCAATAACCACGGGCGCAGCGATGCCCATACGACCTTCAAGATTGATGGCGGCTTGCACAAATCGTTCAACAGTAGGTGCATCGGCACTATACATAGCGGCAATCCGCGCAGAAACGGATTTTACATCGCCCCCGAAAGGAGTCTCTGCTCTGTAGGATTCGCCTTTTACAGCCTGTGCGCTCGTTTCGTCTGCAACAAGAACCAGTATAGCGAAGCAAAGAGCTGCTAAAACGAGGTAACATGTTTTGCTTTTCATAGCGAAATAAGGTTGAAGCCAATAGATGGTCGGGTCGAGCTGTCACACTGCGTTTCTCCCGCTTATAACCCGCAGTAATATCACGATGACTGCAATCACCAATAATATGTGAATAAGACCTCCTGCATTAAAACCAACGAATCCAACGGCCCAACCTATTATTAAGATTACGGCAATGATATAAAGTAAATTCCCCATGATTGTGATTGTTTAATTGTTTTTAAATTTTGAACAGTACAAAGGTGCAGGCGCGTTTTCCCGAAAGTGTTACAAAATTTTATCATAAAGTTACATTATTCACACCTTCAATCAAACCCAGACTACAGGTGTGAATGATGTAACTATTTCCAACAATTGTGTAATGATTATACACGGATTAAGCGCCGACCTTTGTAAACACCCCACAGATTCTTTAACCTCAGCCCAAACCCTCATCACGCTTTATTACACAAGGCCTGTTTCTTTTTTGAGACGGGTTTTTGTGTTTAGCGACTAGACTAACTGAAAGGTGTGAATATTGTAACTATTCACAAAAATTGTGTAACGCTTACCCTGTGAAGGATGCACACAATTGCAAGGCAATAATTCAGTTGAAGCAACCCTGCTTCTGCACTAGAACCTAAAATAAAATGGCTAACTTTCAAAACTCAATTACTGACACCGACATTATTTACTTGATTCAGAAAAATGATTCTCTGGGATGGGAATATTTGCATGACAAATTTGCACCAACCTTGTATATTGCAATACTTTGGGTTATCAACGACGAAAAGCGATCTCATGAAATATTAAATATGATGTTTTCTCAATTTAAGACAAACGTAAATTTACTGGAGACCCAAAACTCATTGTCCAAAAGCCTTTTATATCATACCTGTATCACATCGTTAAAAATATTGAATATTCATGACTCAAGAGAGCGCAAAGCCATTAACTTCAATCATCAACAACAATAAAATGCAATCAATCAAGCGGCTAGGTATCTGGATGGATCATTCCAGTGCACATTTAATGGAGTTTTCAGACAATCAGATCGAAACAAAAACCCTTGACTCAAAATTTACGCATCAGGAAAAGGAACATAGTTTGAGAAAAGGTGAAAACCTGATGCACAATAAGGAACAACAGCAACAAGGGGATTATTACAAAAAATTAGGTGAAGTGATCAAAGGATATGATGAGGTCATCTTATTCGGGCCTACAGATGCGAAAGTCGAATTGTTTAACTTACTATCAGCAGACCAGCATTTTGCAAAAATCAAGATAGACGTTAAAAGCTCTGATAAAATGACCGAGCACCAAGAACACGCCTTTGTTAAAGACTATTTTCAGCCAAACCCTTAGAACACATTTAAAGTGTGAATTATGTAACTTTTTTTAGCAATTGTGTAATTTTAAGCAATAAAATGCCGACTACCTTTGTAAACATCAATTAAATATTTGTTATGCCACTTTTCAATGTCCTTTTAGTACTAATTGTAGTCGGTGTCTTACTTTGGCTCGTAAACAACTACATACCAATGGATCGCAAGATCAAAAACATTCTCAATGTGGTGGTCGTTATCGTTGTTGTATTATGGCTGTTACGAGCTTTTGGGCTTTTGGATTCACTGACGAGTATCCGTATTTAAAAACAATCAATTCAGTTGTACAAATAGATTACTGACAACAAGTTTGGGTCAATTTGAACACTGAAATTATTACAATCACATTCAAAAATAAAAATCATGAGCACTGGAAAAGCATTATTGGGCCTATTGGCTGGCGTTGCTGTTGGGGCTACCTTAGGGGTATTATTGGCCCCGGATAAAGGTTCCTCCACAAGGAATAAGATTTCCAAAAAAGGGAAAGATTATGTTGGGGACCTCGAAGGCAAATTCAACGACTTCGTTGACACCATTACGAAGAAGTA
>JACMMM010000674.1 GCA_014379065.1 Saprospiraceae bacterium | reverse complement strand
CTGGCGTAAGTGTGCTCGTGCGCGACGACGGCCAACTTGGCCCACATATTGACCTGCAGGGTCGCCTGTCCAACTATTCATTAGAACCACCCACCAATGGCACACACGGCGACGGGGTAGTAGGTATCCTGGGCGGCGCGGGCAATCTCGATCCGACAAAAAAAGGAATGGCCACGGGCACTGATTTGTATGCAATAGATTATATCAATGACTTTCAGGACCTTACGTTGCCGCTCCATCTCACACAGGGAGTCACGATAACCAACTCGTCTTATTCCGATGGGTGCAATGATGGCTACACCCTGTCGGCACAGACTGTAGACCAGCAAATTTTTGAGCACCCGACGCTGATGCACGTTTTTTCGGGAGGCAATTCGAATCCTTTGAACTGCGAGTATGGTGCAGGCGGCCAATGGGGTAACATCACGGGCGGGCATAAAATGGCAAAAAACGTCATCGCAGTCGCCAATGTCTATGCCGATGCAACGCTTGCGGAAAGTTCGAGTCGTGGCCCTGCTTATGATGGCCGTTTGAAACCCGACATCACGGCCAACGGCCAAGGTCAGGGATCGCTCGATCCAAACAATGGCTATCAAACTTTTGGCGGAACTTCGGCCGCATCGCCAGGCATCGCAGGCTGTCTTGCACAACTTACCCATGCCTTTAGAACCATCAATGCGGTGAATGATGCCCCTTCACCACTTTTAAAGGCAACCATCCTCAACACAGCCAACGAATTGGGCAACCTGGGGCCAGATTTCAAATTTGGTTGGGGCCTTGTCAACACATGGCGGGCACTTCAGCTTTTAGAGCAGCACCAATGGTTGGAAGGAAATGCCGACCAGAACGGAAGCATTGAGCACACGATTCAAATACCTGCTGGCGTAAAAGAAGCCAAAATCATGCTTTATTGGGCCGAGCCACCTGCTGCTGAAAATAGTGCCAAAGCCCTTATAAACGACCTTGATCTAACGGTCGCAGATGGCAACGGTACCGTGAGCTTGCCGTGGAAACTCGACCCTACCCCCAACCCAACAATCCTTGACACCCCTGCTGGAAAAGGCCGCGATTCTTTGAACAACGTGGAACAAGTATTGATCGAAAGCCCTGGCACTTATACCATCCGAGTAAATGGAACGGAGGTGCCATTAGGCCCACAGCATTACTACATCCTGTGGGAGTTTGTCAAGGACGAGATCAAGGTGACTTATCCCGCAGGAGGCGAAGGTCTTGTACCAGATGAAGTGGAACGTATTCAGTGGGACGCTTACGGGAACACGGGCATTTTTACTTTGCGCTACACCACCGATGGCGGTGCTACTTTCTCTACGATTGCCAATGTGGGCGGCGACCAGCGCATGTACGATTGGACCGTGCCAAACACCGTTAGTGGAAAGGTGTACGTTTCGGTTTCGCGTGACACAAAAAGTGACACCTCGGATTTCCCTTCTAGCATTGTTCGTGTGCCTCAGAACCTTCAAGTGACGAATGTTTGCCCATATTCTATCTCACTTAGCTGGACGGAGTTGAACGATACCCTTTCCTACGATGCTTATCTTTTGGGGAGTAAATACATGGAACTAAAAGGAACTACGAATTCCAACTTCATCACCATGCCGATTCAAAACGGAGAAGAGGACCACTGGTTGTCGGTGCGAGCCAGCCACCCTAATGGCACTGCGGGCCGAAGGGCAAATGCGATTTACAGGCCTGGGGGAATATATAATTGTTCAGTATCTCATGATCTGGCTGTACGCAAGCTGCTTTCCCCTGTGGATGACATTATTGTTTCTTGTGGGCCATCATTGGTGACTATCTCCATTCGAGTTAAAAATGAAGGTCAAAACCTGACTTCGGGTGGTACAGCCTTTTATCAGCTGGGCAACAACCCGCCAGTTGGCGAAGCATTGCCCGATATTCCAGTTGGCGGTGCACTAGATTTCTCATTCCAGACGCTCCTCACGCTTGATTTGAATGGGAATGTTTTGCTCAAAACTTGGGTGGTTCTCTCAAACGATGGAGCCACGTACAACGATACCCTCTCGCACACCTACACCGTGGTGTCGGAGGGGGTGAACCAATTTTTTACGGAAAACTTTGAAGCCACCCCCGCTCTCCCCATTGGCTGGAGGTTCGAGAATCCTGACGGACTAATTGGTTGGCAAACAACCGACAGCCTGTTCTTCCCAGTGGTTGGTCCTGACGACTTAATTGGACGCTCCATCCATGTCAATTTCTTTCAGTACGGCCCAGCTGGGTTCGGCAACGAAGATTATCTTTATATGATCCCGGTTGATCTGGCCGGATTCGACAGCCCCGCACTTTCCTTCAAGGTAGCACACGCCAGGTTTGATGACACTTATAGCGATGGAATGCGCGTAGAGGTCTTTTCTGATTGCGATTTGGGAGCAACTCCTGTTACAGTTTGGCAGAAAAACGACCCAGATTTGATGACCGTACCAGATTCAGCCAATTATTATTATCCCGGCAGCGGTGCAGACTGGCGGGGTGAATCCGCAGACCTAACACCATTTATCGGTAAAAAAATTATTATCCGATTTGTATCCATTAACGGCTATGGAAACAGCCTTTATCTGGACGACATCGGCATTACAGGTTTTGAACCCGTTCAAGCTGAATTCGTTGCGCCCGATTCTGTTTGCCGACTGGACACGGTAGTTTTTCAGGCCACGCCTTCTACGAGTGATGCAGCGTATGCCTGGAGCTTTGGAACGGCTGCAATTCCAGGTTTGGCGACAGGCATTGGACCGCACAACGTCACATATCCCATTCCTGGTGACAAAACCGTGCGCCTCATTGTATCAAACAGCTTAGACACAGACACCATGACTCAGGCAGTGACAGTGCTTTCGCCTGCCACGGCCAATTTCACGGCTGTTCAAAACGGCTTTACGGTTTCATTTACAAATACGAGCAGCAATGCCAACACTTATCTCTGGGATTTTGGCGATGGTGTAACGAGTACCGAAACCAATCCGACCCACACTTATGCCGGCCAGGATTTCTATGTGGTCAATCTCTTTGCCACAAATATCTGTCGGACCCATTTGAAGTCTTTGACTTTAGGTTTAACACAAGTGAACAATTTGCTTGAAAGCATCGGCATCCGCATTTTGCCCAACCCGACATCCGGCGATTTCACAGCAGAACTGGACAGCCATATTGCAGGCAATGTGCAACTTTCCTTGTTCGACGCTGCTGGCAGAAAGCTCGCGGCACAAGAAACAAGGGTAAAACATGGGATCACGCGTGTTGCGTTTGAAAACCTGCACTTGCCAAAAGGCCTGTACCAACTGAATGTTCAGACCGATGGCAAGCAAGCGACGTTTAGCGTGGTGGTGCAATAAACTGTCATTTTCCTCAGGTTTTTCTACACATGGGCCATTCCTAAAATTCGGGGTGGCCCATGTTTTTTTGATGCCTCGGACAAGTGCCTTCCAAATCAGCCATACTGATTACATTTGCCCTGAACCCAGTGCCGCGCACTCATGAGTGCCTTACCAAATCAAAAGACCTGAATCATGCATAAGATCATTTATCGCGACCCCCAAGTCACGATTTTTCAAAGCGCACTCTTCCAAACCAATTCCACGGTGGTTTGCACGGAGGATGTCGTGCTGGTGTTTGACCCAGCCTGGCTGCCCGACGAGGTGGAGGCCATCCGTCAGTATGTGGAGAGCATTCGCGGCGACCGGCACGTTTTCCTGTTTTTCACGCACTCTGATTTTGACCACATCATTGGCTATGGTGCGTTCAAGGCCGACAAGGTTTTTATGTCGAAGGCCATGTCCGAAAACCCCGACCACGAACTTTGTGTGGAAAAATGTCTTGAGTTTGACGAGCAATATTACATCAAGCGCCCCTACCCTATTATTTACCCGAAAGGAGATTTTTTGGTTTTCCGAGATGGAGTGCAATACCGCTACGGGAATACCAAAATGTCATTTTACCTAACGCCAGGGCATACGGCAGATAGCATGATGGTGATTGTATGGCAACTTGGTCTTTGCATTGCAGGCGATTATTTGTGCAACTGCGAGTTCCCGTTTATTTACCACAGCAGCGTAGATTACGAACAGACCTTGGAAAAGCTCCCCCGAATCCACGACCGCAACTGGTTCACCCGTATGGTGCCCGGTCATGGCGATCCAGCGTTGAACATCAACGACTGGCTACAGCGCCGCACAGAGGCACAGGCTTATCTTTTTGCGCTCCGCGAAAGCATCGCTACAGACGTGCCCTTTGATGAAGATTCATTGTGGTCGCGGTATCAATTCCCGCGTTTGCAGCGCAAATACCACTTGGACAATATTGCCCTTATGACCCGTGAATACGAGCAGGGCTTGTGGGAGTGGGATCCTGATTTTGAACTTACCTCTCCAATGCTGCAAGAAACCTACATCTCTGGCGCTCCACCCGTTGACAGCGATGACGAAGGCTGAAAACCGTGAATGGCTCGAAGCCCAAATCCTGACAGAACACAGCAAGGCGCAGACCATGCGTATCGTCCGCTGGGTCGGCCATGATGCCGATCGGTTGGAAATTTTAATGGAAATTTTTTTGAACGACCCGCCTTCCAAGCCATTGCCAAAGGGCAGGGGCTACCAGTACATTTTCACACAAAGGAGTGCTTGGGCAGTACGATATGTGGGAGAAAAATCGCCCGAAATCATGGCGCCTTGGTTGCCCATATTAGTCGCCAACTTACGGCAGCCCAACTTGCATGATGCGCTAAAAAGGAATACGCTCAACGTTTTTGAACCGCTTGATTTCCCTGCCGAATTGGACGACGATTTAGCCGACCTGTGCTTTGGCTATCTGGCCGACCCAAAAGAACCCATTGCCATCCGATGTGCGTCCATGACGGTTTTGGAAAAAATCTGTCAGCGTGTCCCCGAATTGAAGAGCGAATTGTGCTTGCTCCTGGAAGATGGCATGGAGCATGGCTCGGCGGGCTTCAAGAGCAGGGCTAAAAAGGTTATGGGGAAGTTGTGAATATCAAATTAAACAGCAAACCCGGGCTATTACTCCGACATATCCATCGTGTGGTAAACGTTCAGCACGTCGTCGTCTTCTTCGAGCCGGTCAATAAGTTTTACCAAGGCCTCCACCTCGGCGTCATCGAGTTTTTTGGTGGTGTTGGGAATGTATTCCAGCGCAGCACTCGTGGTTTCAATATTGCGATCTTCAAGGGCTTTTTGAAGCGTACCAAAGTCTGTGAAAGCACATAGAAGCACAACTTCATCCTCTTCACGCTTTAGTTCTTCCAATCCGGCATCTATAAGTTCAAGCTCAAGGTCGTCCCAATCGTGGCCTTCTAATTTTGCTTTGAACACGCCTTTGTGGTCAAAAAGGAAACTAACACTGCCCGATGTGCCCAGCGCCCCGCCACAACGGTCGAAGTACATCCGCACGTTGGCGACGGTACGGGTCGGGTTGTCGGTTGCCGTCTCCACGAGTACAGCCACGCCGCTGGGGCCTTTGCCTTCGTAGATTATTTCTTGGAAGTTCTCGGCTTCTTTGCCAGAGGCTTTTTTGATGGCGCTTTCGACGTTTGCCTTTGGCATATTGGCCGTTTTGGCATTCTGAATAGCGCCTCGAAGTCGGGAATTGTATTCAGGGTTTGGCCCTCCTGTCTTTACCGCCAGTGCGATCTCTCGACCGATACGGGTAAAGGTTTTGGCCATGCCGGCCCAACGCTTAAATTTTCTTTCTTTGCGGAATTCAAACGCGCGTCCCATGAATAAAGTGGTAAGTGATAAGTGTTTAGTGTTAAATGTCGCAAGCTGTCTTGCGCTAAAAGCGGCGCAAAAGTAGGCAAAGCCTTTGCAACAAATTTTGATTTTCAAAGAAGATGTTGCAGTTATTCTCCGATTCGTCACGCATGTGTTTTTCGTTTGGCATTGTTTAACCATTCTCTAATCCCAATTGCAAAACACACCGTAGTATCTTTGCCCATCTTTTTTTTAACCTAAATCTTTTTCCCATGAGAAGTACTCTCCTATTAGCAGTGGTTACTGCATTATTTTCCCCATTTATGCTCCATGCTCAGCAGGGCAAAAAAATGGACATTGATATTTCCAGTGAAGTGCTCAAAACCGCCGAATGGGCTGCATTCAAATACATGGAAAAAATAGACCTGGCACAAACGGGCGACCAAAAGGCCATCAAGGAATTCTTGGAATTCAGCGCTGTCGTGGATGGTGTTGAGGCACTCCAGCACGCCACTACCTGCATCGAACTCATTCCATTCACTACAGATGAAAAAATGGGCGCTGTAATTTATATTCTTAAGCCAAAGCTCAGAGAAGTCCTGCTCGATCGCTTTCAATTGGCGCAAGGCCGCACCAAGAAAGAGGAAATGCGCAAACCGCTACAGGAATGGGCGCCCCTAACTTGGAAGGCGCTGCATGGCGAAAAAGTTGTTTGTAGTTCTTGCATGAGCCAAGGCTTGACCAAAGCTGGGGGCCAAAAACCAGCACCGCCAGCAGCAGATAGTGAAGCAATACAGCCTGCCAGCGCCACAGGGAAACAATAAATGGATGAAGCAATAGAGCGATAAAGTGATTTGATCCTGTCGGCTGATATTTGTCAATCACATCGCCACCTCACCGTTCAATCACTTTATCGCTTCATCACGACATCATTTCATAAAAATGGCCTTCAGAATCTACACCAAAACAGGCGACAAAGGCGAAACCGCACTCTTCGGCGGACGGCGTGTACCCAAAAGCAACCTGCGGGTGGATGCTTATGGCACGGTGGACGAGCTCAATTCATTTATCGGGCTCCTGCGTGATTCGCTGGAAAACCAACACGTTCGAGAAATCTTGGCCCTTACCCAGCATCGGCTTTTCACACTGGGTGCTCACCTCGCTTCTGACCCTGCCAAGCATCCGCCCACGCCCGACCTTTTACCAGAGGACATCCAACTGTTGGAAAATGAAATGGATACGATGGACGGGCAATTGCCGCCACTCAAACATTTTATCCTGCCGGGAGGGCATCCAACGGTTTCTATTTGCCATGTATGCCGTACCGTATGCCGTCGCGCCGAACGCCTGACGGTCGCTCTGACCCAATCCGGCGAACCTGTGGACGATTTGGCATTGCAATACCTCAACAGGCTCTCTGATTACTTCTTTATGCTGGCGCGTTTTTTGGCAAAAGAATTGGGCGCAGAAGAGGTGGTGTGGAAGACACGATAAACTACAGCATTTTTTTTAAACACTAAGGGACTAAGAGACACTAAGGTTTGAATCTTAGTGTCTCTTAGTCCCTTAGTGTTTAAAAAAAGCCTCTTTCTTTAAAGCGTTCCGCGCAATTCCTGTTCCCGTTCAATAGCCTCAAAAAGCGCTTTGAAATTCCCCTTGCCAAAGGATTTTGCTCCCCGGCGCTGGATAATTTCAAAGAAAACCGTCGGGCGATCTTGAATGGGCTTGGTGAAAATCTGGAGCAGGTAGCCATCCTCGTCGCGGTCAATAAGGATATTCAGGGCCTTTAAGTCCTCAATATTTTCTTCAATTTTCCCGACGCGATCCATCACATCGTCGTAGTACACTTCTGGAACGTAGAGGAATTCTACCCCGTTGGCGCGCAGTTGCCCCACTGTCTCCAGGATATTGTCGGTAGCCACGGCGATGTGCTGCACCCCGGCGCTCCGGTAGAAATCGAGGTACTCTTCGATCTGGCTTTTTTTCAGACCCTTGGCAGGCTCGTTGATCGGGAATTTGATGTAGCCATTCCCATTGCTCACCACTTTCGACATGAGCGCGGTGTATTCTGTGGAAATGTCCTTGTCATCAAAAGTGATCAGGAGTTTGAAGCCCATCACATCTTGATAAAATTTCACCCACTTGTCCATACCACCAAGTTCGACATTGCCCACACAGTGGTCTACATACTTCAAACCAACTGATTTTGAAGGGTATGCGTTCTTGCGCGGCTCGTAGCCCGGCATAAAAATGCCCTTGTAGTTTTTCCTTTCCACCAAGGTGTGAATGGTGTCTCCATACGTTTTTATGGCTGCAAGTACTACTTCGCCATTGTCGTCTCGCAAGGTTTTCGGCGCAAAAGCTGCCTCTGCCCCGCGCGAGAGTGCGGTATAAAACGCTTGTTCAGCATCGTCCACCCAAAGTGCCAGGACTTTAACCCCATCGCCGTGCTCCGCCACATGTTGGGCGATTTCAGTGCCGGGCAACAAAGATGCTGTAAGCACGATCCGGATTTTTTCTTGCTGGAGCACGTAGCTAACGCGGTCGCGCACACCCGTTTCGGGGCCAGCATAGGCAACTATTTCGAAGCCCAGAGCAGCTTGGTAATACATCGCGCTTTGCTTGGCATTGCCGACATAGAATTCGAGGTGGTCGGTGCCATTGATGGGGAAAGAGTCAGTGTTGGCGGTTGCATTGGCAGGAGCAGGTTTACCCGCCGAAGCTACAGCGGAGGAGGGGGCGGTGGGTGGAGCTGTTAAGACTTCCATGGGAGAGAGACGTGAGAGAGGTGAGAGATTTGGCGCAAAAGTAGGCAATACGGCGAAAGTCGCCCATCACTTATTCGCCATTTCCAAAAACATCTCGTTTGTCTTTTTGCCCCAGTTGGGGTGAATGCTGGAGGCCGGTTTGAATGTCTCATACTTGGCAGCAGCGATTTCAAGGGTTGCCTTGGCCTTTACTTTATCGCCTCCCCACTGCGGCGGTGTAAAGAGCAGTGTTGCTCCTTGCTGCATGTACGCACGGGGGTTTTCAGGGTCAAGCATCTTGGATTTTTCAAGCTGGAGCCCCGCCACCGGGCCATATTTTTGGCCGTTCACCATGGGGTTGATGCGGATGTAGAGCCCAGAAATCATGCTTTTTAGCACATAGATTTCGGAATTGTCTGGGTTGAGCGCATCGGCCTTGGCAATGAAATCATCGGCTCGCTTGGCGAAGAGTTCGTACATTTCTTTGTCTTTGCTCATATTGAAAGCCATGGTTTGGCAAAAGGCCACGTAGTAGGGCGGCAGCCATTCTTTGGTCTCTTTTTGAGCGATGCGCTCAAAGTTGTTGGAGGCCGCCAGCCATTGCTCGGCTGTTTTCAAAGTGTCTATGCCCGAAAGGGCTTTTTCCATGGCTTTGACGAATTTTTCGTTGGCTGTTTGCGCCTGCATGGCAAGGGCAAAAAGAAAAAGTGCGGTGATTGATAGTGCTTTTTTCATTGTTGAAAGATATTGATGTGGTAATTGGTAATTGGTGATTGGTGATTGGTGATTGGTGGGCTGGTGATTGGTGGACCGGTGATCCGAACTTGTGCAACCAATCACCAATATACCAACCTACCAATCACTAATTTTGGTTGTCCAACACCTCCTGCCTACGGTCGGTACCCCAACTGAAAAAGGCCCCGACAAAGAAAAACTGATTTGCTGCAGGCTTGATAGGTACAGGTTCTCCTCCTTGAGGCGGAAATCGGTAGCCGAATATTTGTTCTTGGTTGAGCACATTGGTCACGCCCAGCACGAATACGGCAAAGGCTTTGCGCACCGTGGTGAGGTAACTAGCGTTGATACTCAGATTGTTGTATGCTGGCGTACGCTGTGACAAAAATACGATGGTACTGTCGGGATTGTAGTAAGGCCTGCCCGTGGCGAAATTATAGGCCAAACCAACACTGGTCCTAATCTTGGGAAAATACTTTTTCGCAACCAAAGTAGCCACATGATTGGCAGCAAACGTGGGTTGCGCCTCTGAGGGATACCATTGGAATTTCCGTTTGGTATCGAGCCAAGAGTAAGACAACCAATAGTCCACGCCGCGGAAAGTTTTTTTGTCGCGATAAAACAGTTCAAGCCCCTTTGCATAGCCTTTCCCGTCGTTGGCGAGTACGAAGCGGGTGGTCACCAGCTCTTCATATTTTTTGTAAAAGCCTTCTATGCGAACCGTGCGGTCGTTCTTAATGTATTGGTAATTAAGAATAAAGTGTTCCGCTTTTTGAAAGCCTGGTATTGCGCCACTAAAATCGCCTCGCCAGCGCAGCAGACTGTCGCCCTTCTGGTAAAAATGTCCCCAAGCGAAGGAAACCTGCGAAGCATCGGTCAATTTGTAGGCCAGCGAAACCCGTGGAGAAAGCCTCGCCTCGCTCAACAGGCTCGAACGTTCGCCGCGCAGCCCAAGCCTTGCCACCAATTTTGTGGTAACGTAAAGGTCTGATTCAGCAAAAATCGCCCCATAGTGGTCACGCAGACCGCTCCCGAAACCGCGCTCGCTCTTAAAATCGTCCGTTGCATATTGATACTCCCCTCCAAAACGCAAGGTGGTAAGCCGGCCAAAAAACCGGGTTGCCACGGCCCGTACCTGTGTCAAGGAGTTTTGAATATTGAACGTGTCAGGGCTTAAAATGCCCATGTTAAAGGTAGTAGCAATATCATTTCGGTCATGGGAGAACGAAGACCCCAGGTTTATCTTCCAATGTTCGTTTAAGAAACTTACCCAACTGAGGTTGGTGTATGCATTGGCGTTTTTCACGTCGAAGCTAAAAATGCTGTCACTAGGAGCTTTTGTATTGAAGCCTACACGCCCGGTGTTGTAGTAACCGTAAAACTTCAGGAGCCCGCTTTGCCCTGTTTTTTGGCGAAAAAATCCCTCTGTTCCAATGTATTCGGGCTTATGGGTAAAATCTGGCCTTTGTTTCACCAGCGAAAAATAGGGGCCGAGATTGGTATAATTGATACTCCCGCCAATGGCACGCCCCTTGTCTTTCCAAAGTTTTTGTCGCCCAAAACCCAATCCTACGCACGACACCGCAAGCGTGCCAGCCGAACGTTCTGGCAAATCTTGAGAATCTAAGATCAATGCAGACGACATTCCCTGACCGTATTGCGCCGAGTATCCGCCCGTACTGAATACAGTGCCCTTAAACAGAAATGGGCTAAAGCGCCCTCGTGCCGCATAATCAGGCGTGCTTGCTGTAAATGGAGTGCGCACCAGCATGCCGTCAATAAAGGTCTGCGCTTCCGTGCCACTTCCGCCCCGCACAAAAAGCCCTTCCTGATCACCCGAAGAAACTTGTGCGCCCGGTAGTGTTTTCAGCGCCCCATAAGTATCGCCACCGGCGGAGGCTGTAGTCACAATATCGAGCGGTTTTAACACCGTCACTTTGCGTTCGTCGCTGGCCTCAAAAGACCCTGCTGTAATGACCACGACTTTTAGTTCATTGAAACTTTCGCGCAATACGGGGTTAAATTCGAATATACCGCCTTTCAGGTTAACTTGTTGAGATACAGAATCGTAGCCCACATATTTTACCAACAAAACCTGTGCGCTGGATTCTTCTGTGTCGAATTGAAAGTTTCCCTCGACATCGGATGTAGCCCCGTCGTAAGTATCCCGGAGAAATATGTTTGCCCCGACAAGCGGCTCTTTGGATTTGTCGAGCACACGCCCTCGGATCGTTGTTTTCTGCGCAAAAATGGAAAAGGAAAATAGAGAGAAGAAAAGGAGAATGTACGTTTTGTTCATGAGTTGCTCTAAATACGTTTGACGGCGCAAACTTCCGCAACACTTTCGGCGTACACAGAATTATTCGATGAAAAGCGGGTGGATTTTTGACAAAACGACATCAGCACACTTCTCTAGAAAGTGGCCCGCATCGTCAAATCGAGTCGGACATCACTTATGTCTTGCGTGGTGCGCCGCAGCCAGATGACTACATCGGCAGAAAAGCGTGGATTGGAGAAAAAACGCTTGGAGTTGGCCAGCGAAGGAATGAGTGGAAGGATATTGCCCGAATCTGATGGAGCGGGGTCGCGGTAGGCAATTTCAACATAGTCGTTTGGGTTGGAATCGTCGTAGATCCGTATGGATATCCTGTCCACCACACTGAGGTCAGCATCGCCATATTTGCCCCCTATACTTGCTTGGGCAGTAATGACGCCCGAAATGTCCTCCGCTGTTTTACCGTGCTGGCCCAGGTACTGATCCCAATTGGAGGGGATGTTTTTGAGTTGAAAATGATGTACATCAAAGACCCCTATGCCCGCCGGAATGCTGAATTCGCGCTGAAACATCATGTCAAAACCCGGTGCAACGCCGTCCTCCTTGTGGCATGAAAGGCCCAAGAACGCTATCGAGACGATGAAGATGGAACAATAAACCATTTTTCTCATGGGCACAAAGGTGCTTTTTATGCCCGAAAGGTTGCCTCTCAAATTAAGTCTACTTTACTTTAGCCCCAGAGGGGCCAAAGGTCGGTAGTAATCGCATTCAAGCATCTATTTGGAGGTGCAGAGCACCGGAACTTTTCGCTCAATGTTCTGGTGCTCTGCACCTTATTAGCGACTCCTTGAAAATCTCTACCGACCTTAGGCCCCTCTGGGGCTAAAGTGTCAAAGTAGAATTAAGTGCCCCTCGCTACTTTTGCGCGGTCAACGGCCAATAGTCAACGGCCAATAGTCAATAGTCCACCATGAAATACCTCATCACTGGCCTCGGCAATATCGGATACGAATACGACGGCACACGACATAATATCGGCTTCGAAGTCCTTGATTTCCTATGCAAAAGCCTCGACGGTGAGTGGCGCGGCAACCATCATGGCGACCTTGCAGAAGTAAAGTTTAAAGGCCGAATCTTGATCCTTTTGAAGCCCAATACCTATATGAACCTGAGTGGCAAAGCCATCCGATATTGGCTGCAAAAAGAGAAAATCCTCGTTGAAAACAGTCTCACCGTACTGGACGACCTGAATTTGGAGTTTGGCAAACAGCGACTCCGCCCCAAAGGCTCAGATGGCGGCCACAACGGCCTCAAAAGCATCCAGGAAATACTTGGCACGGATGCCTATCCGCGTCTCCGCATCGGAATCGGCAGCAGTTTTTCCAAAGGCAAACAAGTCAATTTTGTGCTAGGGAAATGGACCGAGGACGAAAAAGCCGAACTGACCCGCATTCTGGAAAAAGCAGAAGAAGTGATCAAAACTTTTGTTACGCTTGGATTGGAACGAGCAATGAGTGCGACGGGGAAGTGACTGGACATTGGACTTTGGACGTTAGACTTTAGATCGCTGATCTTTATGATCTTGAGGCAAGTTGTGCAGCCATCCCTCCAAAACTGTCTCAAAAGCACCAATATCAAATTGATGTGGTGGAAATCCCGTCGTTTTTTCGATTTCTCGGAGACCGGTTTCGAGATCAACTTCTTCCTGTTTCTGACAAATGAAAATACCCTGTCGAGCAAATAAAGCGCCCAAATATTCCTGTTCCGTCTGCCCGGGAGTAGGAATTAAAATGGCTTTTTTGTCAGCTAAAGCCGCCAAATCCATCAGGCTGCTGTAACCCGCCCGGCACACCACCACTTGGCTTGACTGTAGCAATTGGTTCAATTCTGAGGAGGTCAAAAAAGATACAACCTCCACGTTTTCAGCTACAATGTGGTGTTCTTTGGTCTGGGTCTTCCCTTTCACAAACACAAATTTGTGGGGCAATGCAAGCGCTTGCTCTAGCAGAATATGCTCCAAATAGGTCCGCTGTGGTTCTGGGCCGGAGAGGACTATGGCGACGTTGGACGTTGGATATTGGACGTTGGACATTGGACGTTGGACATTGGGCACTGGGTGGCTAACTGTGAATCTGGAAAGCAACCCGATGTATGTTGAGTCAAAACCCTTGAGCGGCGGGTGGGAAAGATCGCCAGCAAGGTTGGGCTCACCCACCACATCGGGAATCCAAACTGAATCAAACTTCCGTAGTGCGCTACGCAATACTTGGTTGGCTGCCCACTGCAAGGCAGCGTTCGGCACGCGCAAATGTATCTGATGAGTCAAGATGACGCTGCGAGCAGAGGGGCTAAAACACCCATAGCGGTTGTCGGAAATGATACCGTTGATACTATGTTCGCGCAACAACCGTTCTGTCGCCCATTGCTCTGCCCGAATGGCGTAAGTAATGCGCGGCATTTGCCGGGCGATATTCCAGACCATGCTATTGGTCTGATAGCGAATGCGGTAAGACGGCAATTCAAAGGCTGGCAAATGTGGGAACTCCGCTCTAAGTAAATGTAGAGCAGCACCATCGGAGGCTAAAACGACTTTCGCACCCATACGTTCCAGCGCCTTTATCAAGGGCATACATCGGGTCGCGTGGCCCAGCCCCCAATTGAGCGGCGCGACGAGGATTGTTGGGTTTTGGACAATTGACATTGGACGTTGATTCAGGACAATGTACGTTGGACGTTTAACCGGGCTGTTAAAAATTAGTTTCATTCAAAACCTTTCGGCTACTTTCGCACATTAAAAATTCAATTCCTTGGCTATGAAAAAAATCAATTTCAACTGGTGGCGCATTGCATTCTTCCTCCTCACCGTGGGCATGATTGTACTCGAGAGCTGCAGCTTGTTTAAGCCCAAATGCAATTGTCCCCACTTTTGATTTTTGGATGTTGGACATTGGACATTGGACGTTTTCACGCTATCAATTCTAACGTCCAATGTCCAGTATCCAACGTCCCAAGTCCAGTATCATTCCTCTTCGGGCAGTAATTCTATCGGCAGCGACTTGGTCGTTCGTGCTCCTAATTCCTTGATTTTCTCTGCTTTACCAATAAGTGTGTCTCCGGGACGCCCTGCATTGGTGAGCTTGTGCATGGCATCGTCGTAAGCCGAACGGGCGTTATCGAGTCGTGCGCCAATGGTGCGCAGATCTTCCACAAAAGCCACAAACTTGTCGTAAAGCAAGCCGCTTTGCCGGGCTATTTCAAGCACTGATTTCGTCTGTTTTTCCTGTTTCCAAAGATGGGCCACCGTGCGCAGCGTGGCAAGCAAACTGCTGGTGGTCACGATCACAATGTTACGCTCCAGCGCATCGGTGAAAAGCCTCGGATCGGCTTGCGAAGCTGCGGTGAGCGCCCCTTCTAGCGGGACAAACAGCAGCAGGTAATCGGGTGTATTGATGGAGTAAAGCGTCTGGTAATTGGTGCGGCTCAGATTGTCCACATGGCTGCGGAGGCTTGTGACGTGGGCCTTCAAATGTTGGTCGCGCTCCGTGGGATCTGCGGCGTTGTAGTATCGCTCGAAAGCCGTGAGCGAAACTTTCGAGTCTACGATAAGTTGTTTGTTTTCAGGGAGTTGAATGACAAAGTCGGGGCGTTTGGCGGCGCCATCTTCGTCTCGAAAAGTGGCTTGAGAAAGGAAGTGAATACCTTTTTGAAGGCCGGATTTTTCGAGCAAGGTCTCCAGTTGCATTTCGCCCCAATCGCCTTGCATCTTGTTCTGTCCTTTGAGCGCAGAGGTAAGGTTGTGCGCGTCCTGACTGAGCTGTTGATTGAGTTGGGTGAGTTGTTCGAGTTCTTTTTTGAGGCTGGTTTTTTCGCGGGTTTCCTCCAAAAATTTGCGGTCTACATTTTCCTCAAACTCTTTGATTTTTTCTCGCAATGGGGTTAGTACAGTCTGCAATTGCTGGGCATTTTGCGCCGTGAAGCGCACCGATTTTTCTTCCAACAACCGGTTTGCAATATTCTCAAATTCGGTTTTGAATTTGACTTGCAACTGCTCTACCTCGGCTTTTTGGTTTCTGAAATTCTCCTCTAAATGATAAACTTGCTGCTCCCGTGCGGCGAGTTGGGCGTGCGCATCTCTGACTTCCCGCTCCTTAGAAACCAATTCCGAACGCAATCGCTCTGTTTCTTCAACAATGGCAGCGTGGAGTTCGCGCGGTACAAATTGTTCTTTATCAATGGACTGTGAATGGTTGCCCTGTTGTTGGCGCAGGACCAAGAATATGAGAACAATAAGTAAAATGCCTCCAAGCAATAAAAGTAAGGTGTCGTCCATGATGCAAGGTTTGGTTGGACAAATGTACCCCGCTCGTGACTTTTTGTTTGTTTTCGGTTTGTTTTTTTAACAGGAAATGTTTTGAAAGGCGGGTTGATGCTTTACTCGCTCCGGCATATAACTATGAAAATCAATTAGTTAAATTTTAGAATCGCTGCGAAAATGCTCATTGATTGCGAAACCACCGCAAAATATATCCGCGTACCAAGCAGCGAAAAAATTGGAGCCCGGTATCTCTCCCACCAATCCAATTTTCTTACCATGAAGCAACAACTACTTGTTCTCGCCCTTTTGGCATTGTCCAACGCCTCCATTTCCGCTCAAAATTGCGCTAATTTCAACCTGCCTGCCCCGCTGGCCGACAGTTGCCATCAGGCGCCGCTGTTGTGCGGCAATTATTTGGAAGGCTTTTGCAGCACAACCGCAGGCCTCACGCCCGACCAACCGGGATTTACCACCAACACAATTCCCGACTTTGGAAACAATGGTTGGCTTCGTATCGCTCCTTGCGAAGATTCCATCGCAATTGATTTTCAAGTTTTTGACTGTCAGGCAGGGAATGAACTAGGTTTTTTCTTGCTCTCTGGCGATTGTGATACGATGACCTTGCACTCCTCTATATCCGCCCAAGATGGCAGCGTGGCGCAACTCACAACAGGAGGCCTCACGCCAGGTGAAATCTATTTCCTCGTTGTGGAGGGCTTGAACAATGCCGAATGCAAATTCCAAGCACACGTCGTATATGGCATCGGTACGGCCTCCCCCGGTCAGCCGATTTGCAACTGCACAGATGCTTATGTGGACGGACCAGACGACCTTTGCCCCGCTGATATCGTGCAATACACCTTGGTGCCGGGCTCTTGCACGATTACGCCCGGCCAAGCGGTTGGAGGCAACGGAATCTATTGCCCACCCCCGGATAGTATTTGCTTGGGAGGGGGGAGTCAGGACTCGTTAGTGCTACACTGGACGATTCCGCCTTTTATGAACTTTTTGAGCGATAGTATCAACTTGCTTACCATCACGGTGCAAGTGGATTCGAACCTTCTGGGAATTGACACGGTTTTGAATGGTACGGTTTCTGCTTACTGGGAAATTATTGATCTGACACCAAAAGACAGCAGTGTTTATTGCGATTGCGATCCTGGCTGTATTCCCGGTTTTTCGCCAAAAGACGTGCAGGTGCACCACGATGTGGAGATAATTTATTGCGAATTGAATTGTGTGCAGAATTGTTGTTACTATAACGGTCAAGCGTATTGTTCGCCGGGCATTTATATTGTGGAGCAGACGAACTGCTTGACAAAAAAAATGGTGATCACAGCCAATTGGGTGTTGCCGACTGCCGATGCCGGGTGGGGAGGAGTTTTAACCTGCGTTAATACCTCTGTCCTTTTGGGAGGAAATTCTTCCAGCGGTCCAAATTATACTTGCATTTGGTCAGGGCCGGGAATCAATCCGGTTGTCCAGTTCCAGCCAACCCTGAGCGTTTCGATGCCTGGCGCCTACACCCTATTGGTGACGAACACTTCAAATGGTTGCACGGCCAGCGCCAACACATTTGTGATGGCTGATTTCAACATCCCATCTGTTGTGATTCCGCCCGTGCCAAAGGTTTGCTTTGGAGAAATTGTGGCGCTTACGGCATTTGGCCCATCCTTTTCCTTATACAATTGGAGCAATAACATGATAGGGCAGCAAATCACTTTTGCGGCATTGGCCACCACCGCTTACACGGTGACGGTCACAAATCCTTTCAATGGCTGCACCAATACGGCCGTTACGACGGTTCAGGTACAGCCTCTTATCACCACGAATCTTGGTCCCAAAACTATCTGTGAAGGCCAATGCATATACATCGGCGGCGATGAATTGTGCCCTCCGGGAAGTGGCTTTTACTCGGTGGTGGCAAGCTCATATCACGGTTGTGATTCCATCATTTCTCTGATGATCAATGTGACGCCTAATGTGGTGACCAATCATGGCACGGTCGGGACTTTGACTTGCGACGTGACTTCGATTTCATTTCTGGGAAATAACTACGTACAACCGGGCAATTATGCTGTGCCAGACGCAATTGGCTGTGGAGAACACCAGTTTGTGATTGATTCGGACGTTTCCCCCCCAAACATGGATCTGGGTCAGCCGCAGGAAATTTGTGCCGGTCAAACGGCCACCCTCGCCGTTAGCCCGATTCTGCCAAACGTGGAATATGTTTGGAGCAACAACAGCGTCGGAACACAAATCGAAGTTTCTCCTACTGCGACAGCGACTTACACGGTCATTGCTCAAAATCATCTAAACGGGTGCATCTCTTCCGAACAAGTGACCGTGAGTGTCAATCCTTCTGTAGACACCGATTTTGGCGTGATTGGTACGTTGACTTGCAACCAACAAAATCGGTGTCTACAGAAGGATTGACACTCACGGTCACTTGTTCGGAAGAGATGCACCCGTTTAGATGATTTTGAGTGTCAATCCT
>JACMMM010000673.1 GCA_014379065.1 Saprospiraceae bacterium | reverse complement strand
CGGAGAGGGGTGGACAGCCTCCGCCAACTTATTCTGGATGCGCTACCGTGACCAACTCGTACTGGATGGGCGCATCAACGATGTGGGCGCTTACATTCGCAGCAATGTGCCCAACAGTTGGCGCACTGGCTTGGAACTTGAAGCAAGCGGGCAAATTGGGCAATTTCTCAAGTTGAGCGGGAGCGCGTCCTTTAGCCAAAACAAAATCAAGGAATTTATCGAATTTCGTGACAACTGGGATACGGGTGGGCAAGAAAGGATTCTACATCGCAATTCGGATTTGGCATTTTCTCCCAATTTGATTGCTCGCGGGGAGGCGACATTTGTACTAAAACCTCGTCACGCTTCAAGGCGTGACGAGGTTTCCAAAGACAGTGAGGTTTCCGCTACGCTCGTCGGAAAGTACGTCTCTCAGCAGTTTTTAGACAACACTTCCAACTCCCAAACATCTTTGCCCGGTTATTTCATCAGCGACCTTCGACTGAATTATGACTTGAAGCAAGTCATTGGAAAACAAGTCACTGTAATCTTTTCTGTCAACAATATACTTAACAAGAAATATGCCTCCAATGGCTGGGCCTATCGCTATGTCTCGGCAGGTTACGATGCCCGCCCAGACAATGCCTACACCCGTTTGGAAGGGGGCAATGTGTACCATCAAGCCGGATTTTTCCCGCAAGCAGGGAGGCATTGGATGGCGACACTACGGTTAGCATTTTAACAGTATTTTACCAATGCGTTTGTAACACAGATTGATTTCAGTCGTTTTTGGCGAAACAAAATCACTTTCTCTTATGCGTTACACTCTTTTCATCCTCTCCATTTTTTCCATACTGATTGCCTCCTCCTGCCAACGTGAATCGTCTGCTGACGTGAAACAAGACAGGATTTTTTTGCACTACGAACTTTTTTACAATGCCAATGAGGACATCACGTATGCCCGTGCATGGTTCAATTTTGGGAGTATCACGGGTACCCAACTCGAACTGGCCTCGCCCAGCGAGGTGACGTTCAATGGTGACAAACTTGCCTTTAACAAGGTGCTTGCTTTTTACGAGAAACAATACGCTGGGTTCAAATCCTCAGGCATTTTCCACTGGGAAGACACGGACGGCAAATCGTTTAACAATGAATTGACGGTCAATACGATAGATTTTGGCGTGATGCCGGATTCAATTGCACGCACGGCTGCACTTACCATCCCTTGGACGGGTAATGCGCTGGGTGCCGACGAAGTAGTGGGCACCTGGATCAATGGCGAAAACGAGGGCGATGCCCAGGCCGCTATCACCATCGAAACTGGTGCAACGGCGCTCATCGTCCCTTTGAACAAGATTGAAAAAGTGGGCGCGGGCCCCGGCAAGATTTATCTGGAACGCCGCCATGCGCCAGCATTAACCGACGTTACAGGAGCAGGAGGCTATGGCGCGGGGATTTATCGCGCAAAGACCAAGAATGTGGTTTTCAAGTAATGTAGGACGAACTTCAGTTCGCCAAAATGAATGAGCCACTCGGGCAATTCATAGGATGACTCAAAGCCATCCTATGAATTGCCCGAGTGGCTCATTTCATTTTGGCGAGGATCGCCCAATACCCAAAAATCCACTCTTTTTTTATCAGAACGCTCCTTTGTATGCTAAAACCCCGTTCGGTTAGCATGGCTTTGTATTCAACCAAATCGTGTTGATGCGGGTGAAGAATATCGCCGGGGAACAATCGAAAAACACGCTTGAGAAACGGGGAATTGTGGGCATCCACAGAAAGCACCAAAGTGCCGCCTGGCTTCGTCAAGGCAGCCAAACGATCAAAGCAACCATCGAGATCTGCTACATGGTTGACCGCATTGAGGCAAAAAACTATATCATATTGGTAATCAGGAAAATACGTTTCGATAGCCTGACAAAAAAAACGTGTGTTGGGGTAATCAATAGCTTGAAAATGAGGGATTTTCTGACAGTATTCATCGAGCAAAGGGTCTACTGCGTCCACTTTCTGATGGGTCAAAACCATAAAAACCCCAGCCGGGCCACAGCCTGCGTCGAGCACTTTTCCGCCCGGCATAAGTTCTATTTCTATTTGTTTTAAAAACTCTTGCCAGTAGTTTTTTTTCCAATCTAAATAGACCGTTTTCTCTTTCCCGGATAGGTAATGCCGCCACCATCGGATTTCAAAAAACTGTGCGATTCGCCAACGCAGGCTCATGATGGTGTTTCAATTAACTTTTTTAACCCCTGTTTTTCTTTTTCTTGCCCAAAATATCGTTGCCCTTTCGGGAATCCAAAACCGGTTCGGGAAAGGGCACATCTTTTTGTTTGTCGTCGAAAACCTTATCCACGTATTTCCAGTGTCCCTTTTCAAATTTGTAGCCGTCGTAACTACCGTCGGGCACTTGAGTCATGTCTCGCCCGTAAGGACTAGGAAAAGAGATGAGGTGATCGTAAAGAATCATCTGATATTGCTCGTCCCAGTTCATTTTCACCTTGGCATCTGAAGAATATTGGACACAAACCCTGTGTTCTGGCGGGGCATCGGGCTTTTCAAAAACAGCTGCACCGAATTCTGGTTTCCCCTCTTTGTTAAAGCTCAGCACGTCCAACAGTTTTCTCTTTTCAAAAAACTCAAAAGCATCATACCCAAAAAGCAGGTATTTGCGGCCTTGTTTGGTGTCGAATTGACGGAGGTTGAAGTAAAGCGCGCCATACCAACGTTCGGGCGGGAGCACTTCATTAGAGGGGAATCTGGGCATCTCGAAACTGCGGTCAATGAGCGGGTACATTTTTAGTTTGCGCTCGTTCATCTGAATAGTGCCATAGTAACGATAGCTGGAGTCATTGACAAAAAGTTGCCAGGTAAAAATCCGAAAACTGCTGTCAGGGGGGGTTAGGATAGAGACGCTGCGCAACTGCTCAAAAGGATAATTGAACGAGTTTTCGATCTTCAAAGTCCGTACAAGCGTAGTAATAAATACCCGACACGCTGCGAAGCGCTCTGCTTCCACGGAATCGTTGACGATGGCATAACCCAACACGCCAAGTGTGTCCTCTAGGCCCTGCAAGTCCAGAATCGCCTCAGCGGTAGGCTGACTTGCAGGCACAGTTTTTGGTTTTTTTTGAGCCGCCAGCATCAGCGGCAGAAATAGAAATATCGAAGCGAACAGCTTGAATTTGAAAGACATAAAGGGCAGACTTTTGACTATTGACTATTGACCGTTGGCTATTGACCGTTGGCTAAGGGCAAAAATTGAAAGCTGGAAAACGGGTTTGTTCTCAAAAAATTGCCCCAGATTTTTGCAAGGACGGTTTCGCTTTAGCGCATGTCCAACGTCGAATGTCAACGGTCAATAGTCAATAGTCAACGTCTCGGCTACCACCAATCATTTTTCTTCAATTTGTTCTCGTAGCCACGCACATTGTAGCTCACACTGAGCATGAAATAACGCGCCAACGTGGGGGCTGTTGAATATATGACATAATTCTGCGAGCCGCTTTGGTTAATATTGAGGCGCTGGTTGAGCAAGTCAAATGCAGCAAGTCGAACCTCGATTCTGTTGTTTTTGCCAAAAAGCCGACGGACCGATGCGTTCCAAATGGCGGTGCTTTGGTCGAACCCAAAGCGTTCGTTCTGAAACAGGTTGTAATTTAAATTGCTTTCCAAAAACATTTTGTCCAAGAATTGCCACTTGATAGAAGCATCGGAGCCGTAACTCCGGATTTTCTGGTTTTGTTCGCTTTGTACCGAGTAATCAATGTTGTTGAAACGGGCGTTGCCGTTCAGTCCGGCGATGAGTTTCGGTGAAGGCGTGTAGTTGAAGCCAAGGCGCAGATTGTAGCTCTGATTGAACGTCTCATTTTCTTCGCCGTTGATAAAAGAGGGCGTACGGTTAATGTATATGCTTGGATTAAAATTGACCGTCAATTTGGTCTTTATAATGGGGATGCCCGACCAAATATAAGTATTAAAACTTCGCCCGCCCGACACATTCTCGGGGCGCGAAGTGGTGCGTGCGCCAAGCGAATCAATAAACTCAATGGTTTGGCTATAAGCGATTTGGGTGTCGTAAAGATTGTAATCAACGCCCAAGCCAAAGTTCGCCATGCTGCCAGAATTCCAGTAGTTCATGTGGCCGCCAAAGTTATGCGAACGTTGTGGTTGTAAATCGGGATTGCCCTCCACGCGATAAAGCGGGTTCGTAACGATGGGGGCGGGTTGAAGATCCCCGATTTGCGGCTCCGTCACGCTGTAACTGTAATTGCCGCTTAGCCACATATCGTTGGGAAGTTGGTATTCAACGTCCAGATTAGGGATCAAATTCAAATATTTTTGGCTCAATGGAGGGGCCAGCAGTGGCAATCCTTTATCTACGGAATAAGTGCCGCCCAGTTTAAGCTGCTGTGCAGCAAGGCCAGCGGATACATTCAGCCCATCATTTGAATAGCGAACGCTGGAGCCAATGCGGGCGTACTGCACTTCTTGTTCAAAATAAATGCTAAGACTGTCAATGCGTTGATTATTGTTCTCCGGGTCGCTTGTGGGGCGATTCAGATCGTTGTTGGTTTGGCTGAAATTGATGAAGCTTTCCGAGAACCATTTTTTTGAAATCGGCTCGGTAAAAAGTGCGCTGGATTTAAGTTGTTGGGTGTGGCTGGCATTGGCGTTGAGCAGGCGGGTTTGCGTAATCCTACCCGTCAGCAAGTATTGGTTATCAGAAGAAAGCGTTTCTGACCCGTCGGTTTGGCTATTGTTGTAACCTGCGCTAAGCGCAAAGGAGCGACCTTTTTTCTTAAATCGGTGACGATAAATAGCCGTACTCGACACACGCCATGCTTCCAAGTCGCTGCCGTTGTTGAGCGTGAGATTGTTCGTTAGCATCTTCGATTCGTCAGAGAATGATTGGCTTTCAAGCGATGTAGCATGCGAATTGCTAAAACGAGTTTCTGCTTTTAAGATGATTAAATCGCTTGAGTCTATTTCGTAATTCAGGCGTGTGCTGACACTATGGCTGCCCCTAAAGTCGGTCTTGTTCAAGGAATTTTCATCGAAGAAAGTAGTATCGGGCAGGAAATTTTGACGGTTGGTAAATTGTTCGAGCTCTAAGCTTGTTTCCTTGTAAAAATAACTGGCGTTTATCTTCACTTTTTTGTGGTCGTAATTGTAGTTGGTGCCACCCCCGTAGTTTGTGGTGAAGCCGCGCCCGTCAAAATTATTGAAGGGAGAGTCGTCGCCCCCGCCTCCTATCATGTAATAATTTTGTCCTCCAAATCCAAAATCGCCATTATCGAAGTCTCCATAGGTGTTTTGGCCTTTGAATTCGCCGTAATCTTCCCAGTTGACACCTGTTTGGTTGATGTTGTTGCCAAAACCGATGAACGACAGTTGCTCTTTTTCGTTAAATCTATTGAAACTTCCTCTCCCAGCCCATCGCTCTTCGGTGCCCACTGCAGCCGTAACCTTGCCAAATGATCCTTTTTTGTACTCTTCCTTGAGTTCGAGGTTCATCGCTTTTTCTTTTTTACCGTCGTCCACACCCGTCAGTTTTGATTGCTCAGAAGATTCATTGTAAACCTGAACCTTGGATATAGTCTCTGCGCCAAGGTTTTTGGTGGCAGCTTTAGGATCGTCGCCAAAAAAAGTTTTCCCATCCACATATACTCGTTTCACATCCTTTCCTTGTGCCTTGATGTTGCCATCTGCATCCACGTCAATGCCCGGCAGTCGCCGCAACAAATCTTCCACCGTGGAACCTGGCGGGACTTTGAACGAAGACGCGTCGTATTCAATCGTGTCGCCCCGAATGCTCAGTGTGGCTTTTGCCGCACGTACCACCACTTCGAGCAATTCAGAGGTAATGGGCTTGATTTTGAGGGTGCCAACGTCATTGATTTCAGTGGTCGAAGCAGGCAAATATTGCTGCAAGGGCAAGTGACCAACATAAGAGACTTTGAGCAGATATGGGGTATTTTTTATGTTTTTGAAAGAAAATTCGCCCTCATTCCCGCTTCGTGTAAAATTGATGAGCGTTGAGTCCTTCGAGTTCAACAACATCACCGTAGCGAATGCCGTTAGCTCACCCGTTGTGTCGGCTACCACACCTTTGATGGTAATACGTGCGGGGTTTTGACCAAAAAGAGCAAGAGAAAAGAAAAGGAGAGCTAGGCTAAAGAGGGAATAGAGATTGATTTTCATGAGTAGTAGTTGCGTATTGAAATTTTGACGGGCGAATAACGCCCCTTTTGTCATTGCATTGTAAGGAAAAAGACGTGCTTACTGGAATGGGGTTGCTTCGACAAAAATTTTCTAGAAAAAGCGAACTTTGCAAAAGCTAAAACCGATACCATGCACGACATAGAACCTCATTTCCGCTGGCGCGATCTTTACATTGCTGAAGAAGATGTACGCTCGCCTTTTTTTGGCCGCACTTACAGCGAATTCGAATACACACACAGCCTGTACAACTATTATATTCATCCTCAGTGGGATGCTTTCGGATCTTCCACTTTGTATGGGAAAATCCTTTTTGTAGACTATGACGAAGGCTTCGCGCTCCTCGAACTTCTTGGCGAATGGAATGACACGCTCCACAACGACATTATGTTTCTCAAGCGCAATGTCGCTGACCTCATGATGCGCAAAGGCATTTCAAAGTTTGTGTTTTTTTGTGAAAATGTGCTCAATTTCCACGCTTCTCCCGATGACGACTACTACGCAGAATGGGCTGAGGAAGTACACGAAGAAGGTGGCTGGATTGCTTTATTGAATACAAGAAAGCATGTGGAAGAAGAGATGCACGATGCGAGAATGCAACTATATACGCATTTTGGGGAGGAATACAACGATATTATATGGCGCACCCAAAAGCCGCTTGTCGTGTTTCAATTAATTGAAGCGATGGTGTTGGGAAGGATTCGACGCTTGGCGGGTTGACCGTTGACAATTAACCGTTGACTGTTGACCATTGACAATTAACCGTTGACCATTGACTGATAGAAAACGGAGATTCTGAGGATGAAACGGTCAACGCTCAACGGTCAACAGTCAACGGTCAACGGTCAACGGTCAACGGTCAACAGTCAACGGTCAACGGTCAACAGTTAACGGTCAACAGTCAACAGTCAACAGTCAACAGTCAACAGTCAACAGTCAACAGTCAAAAAAATGGCAGAAGAACGAAATTTTGTAGAACTCCGCTCTGAAGAGGTGCAAGAAATACTCGGCACCCCGCCCAGCTGGCTCGTTCGCTGGGGCACTTTTTTTGTGCTACTCGGCTTTGCGTTTTTGATGTGCGTGGCATGGTTTGTCCGCTACCCCGATATGGTGACGAGCGACAAACTCAGTATCACCACGGCTGAGCCTCCAGTAGAGGTTGTGGCGCGAACGGATGGCCGGGTTGCCCTACTTTTGACAAAAGACACCGCCTTGGTTGTTGAAAAACAACCCCTGGCCGTTTTGCAAAACACAGCCCGTTATGCTGATGTGCACCGACTCGACTTACTCGTGGCGCAATGGCAAAACCTATCCATGGAGGGTTTTCGCCAATTGCGGTACCCCGACAGTCTTAGCCTTGGCGAATTGCAATCAGACTACGCGGTTTTTGTGCGCGATTTGGAGGATTTTAAATTTGGTCGGGAGAGCCGAAGCAGTTCTGTCCAATCCAATATCGGGTCTATTCAAATGCAAATCAAGCAGTTGGAGCAAAGCATCACTTTTGAACAAAAGGCTTTGAAACGCAGTAACGAAGATTTGAAAATTGCAGAGGTCTTTTATGAAAGGCAAAAAGACTTGTTCAAGCAAGGCATTATTTCTGAGATTAATTTGGAAGAAGAACGACAAAAAGTTTCGAGTATAGCCAATGAACGTGACGTTCACGAAAGCAACATTTTGGAAAAAAACCGCGAGGTCATTAGTCTTCGGAGCAACATCAACTCGGCCAATTTTGGCCAACAGGAAAACACCTCTTCATCATCCACCCGCTTGCTTGCCAGCCTCCATGCGTTGCGCAGCGGCATTGACAAATGGACACAAACTTATGTGCTCGTTGCGCCCCTCGCAGGTCGGGCGGTGTTCAATGGCCTAACGCTCCAGCAGTTTGTTCGTGAGGGTGAGATCGTGATGACCATTGTGCCGCAAAACCAGGACGAGATCGTGGGTCGGGTGTTGCTGGCCGTAGAAAAAAGTGGGAAAGTAACCAAGGGCCTGCCCGTGATTATGAAATTGGACAATTATCCCTATCAGGAATTTGGCACCATTTCAGGGAGGGTCGCCTCTAAATCGGCGGTGCCTAAAAACCGGGAATACACGATCAAGATAGACAGCATTCAGATTTCCTCCTCAGGCAAATTGCTCACCAGTTTTCAAAAAGAGATTCCTTTTGAGCAGCAATTGCTTGGCACGGCTGAAATCGTGACCAACGACAAAGGCTTTTTGGAGCGAGTGCTGGAGCAGGTGACATCGGGGTTTAAACGATGAAAGATGTTTTAAACAGCAAAACCGCAAAACAGGAAAATATAAAACTGAGCATAACGATCCGAAAGTGGCCAAAATGCTCCGTTTTGTAATCCGCCGTGCGCGGGTCTTGTGACCCCGCACACCCGGATGGCATTAAAATGTCACCGCTAGGCCGTTCATCTTGTTTTTCCCAGACT
>JACMMM010000672.1 GCA_014379065.1 Saprospiraceae bacterium | reverse complement strand
TAAGTTGCCAATCAAGTTCACTCCACCTCCCTTGCCAGCTTAGGCAATTGCTACGTGATGCAGTGAATGCCACCGCCACCTACGTTGATGGCCCTTGCATCAACGGCCACTACCTGCCTGCCGGGGAAAGCCTGTTGAAGTACTCGAACAGCTTCCGCGTCTGCTGCCGCCATTTCAGGATAGAAATCTATGTATTTGGCCACGAGCACCAGCTCGTTGGTGACTAAATAATTTAGATAGCTGGAGGCCAACACACCGATAATTTGTTTCGTCGGATTGATGTTTCGCTTGCCCAATCGTTCGTAATCCAAATCCGTCATCAGCTTATAGATTTCGTCCTGTCGATCAAGCGTAACAAATATGGATCGTGTCTCCGGCATCCATTTTATTTGCAGGGAGTTGCCGTCTTGATCATTGGAAGACGACAGGATGCGGTGAGCATCCAACAAAGTCCTTCGGCTGCGGGCTGCTATCGGATCTGCAGCCGCTTCCTCGGCAGAAGGAGGCCTCGCCAGCAGAATGGTGTTGGGGCCGGCAAATCGTACAAACTCGTCAGTGTGCCCATTCGTCGTCATTAGCGTATAGATAGATTGCGCCGTGCTGTTGCGCTGCACCTGGTAGGGTGCATACATCACGGGGTGGGCATCGTTGCCGACAAAGCCCTTTAGCCAGATCACTTTTCTTGTGCCAAACAACCGCTGGAACTCAGTCTCAACATTGGCTTTATTCCATGAAGGATTTCGCTGAAAGACGACGTCTTCACTAACGATCACTGAGCCCTTTCCATTAAATTCCAGGGCCCCACCTTCAAGGATCATCGACGATTTTATTGATGCTGTGTTCGTGAGTTCCGCAATGGAGCGGTCTACACCCTCTTCACGCTGGATGAAACTTCTGAAGCCGGAGTCTTTGACATAACTGCCCCATCCCCAGCAGTCGAAATTGAAATCAACAGCCAATCTCTGTTGGCCTGTTTGCACAAAAATTGGTCCCGTGTCTCGGAGCCAGATGTCGCAATGCCCTACGACACTGAAACGTATCCGTGTACCGAATTGCTTGGCCGCGATTCCTTTTCCTATCAAGTAAGCCTGCACCTCCCGTGCATGAGCCGAATCACTTACGCATAGGTCTACAGGTACTTTTGTTATCAAGGTTTGCAGCAGTGCTGCATAAGTGCTTTTTGCATCCCAGTCGTGTTTGTTGTTGTAAGTTGGCCAGGCCATCCATATCGCCTCGTGCGGCTCCCATTCTGCAGGCACCCGCTTTTCATTGACTGTGACCGTAACCTTTTGAATCCCCTCGTTGCTTTTTGCGATACGCGTTGGAAGGTGGTTTCGACAGGCCACCAGGCTGCTGCTCAGTAATAATATGAACGAGGCTTTGCGCAGCATTATAAACACAATTGGACTTGCCCCAACTGCTGTTATCTTGTTCGTCATGGTTTAGTTAGGTAGTAGGTGAAGAAGTAGCAGCGCTAAAATCGTCTCGCACCGGATAAAAGAAATTGATGACTTTACAATCCGAAAGTGCTTTTGCACCATGCCAAACATTGGAAGGCACACGGGCAACAGAACCCGCATTCATTTCCACTGTTTCATCGCCGATAGTCATTTGAAGCATCCCTTCCTGCACAAAATCAATCGTTTCATGTATATGCTGGTGAGACGGCACTTCGGCTACAATTTTCAATTCGTTAAAAGCCACCGTAACGCTATCTGCATGGATAAAGCGAACGTTGAACAGGTCACTCGGCACAGCCAATTTTGGTAATTCTGAAAGTTTAAAGATGTGTTTCATTGCTTGCGGTTTGTTTTTAAATGAATATGCAAACCTATCCTTGCCTGAAGTGTTCTAGTTGCCCATAAACGATAGTCATTGCTCACCAATGGTGGGGATGCTATTGACAAATTTTCAGGATTGACTTTTCTCTGCAAAGCCATCCGCCGCCAGGCGATAAGCAAGGCATTATTAATGCCCGCGTGGGTGTGTGCACAGCACCCTAAAAACCCATAATCAGCTTTGCCAATGCGTCCGGCTGTGAAAAGAATGGCGAGTGACTTGATGATATTGTAACCGCTTTCTTCAGGGCCACGTTGGTAGCCATTTGAGACATATTACCATTCTTTGCTTCCGAACAAATGATGTAATACTTCGGAATAGCGCCGTAAAGGGCATCGGTAACCTGAACCGGCGTAGCAAACGGTGCAACCGGTTGCCTGCCAAGGTTTGCTTTTGCAAACAGGATGTCCGCTGCTAAGCAATCGTGGTAAAGGAAGTGAGCGACTTTGGTTGTGTCCAGCGTAAACGTAGCGCCGGTGGAATCGAAGATAAAACTGTCGGAAAAATTTGGTTCTCCTGTCGGCGAGGGCGGTAGAAATTTCGCAGCGAGCGAAAAAACTGACTCCCCGTTCTTTGGCAGAAAAGCATCGAGGAAAATTAATTTTTCCACCTTTTCAATTCCCAGGCGTTCAGCTGCCTGCGCAATGGTAACTCCACCAGATGAATGGCCGACTAAAATAACGGGACCCTCTTCTACATTGGCAACAGCAACTACTTTTTTTACATAGTCATCCAGTGTAACCTTTTCCGCAGGTGTTTGGTCCTTGCCGTGACTTGGTAAGTCTATCGCAAGAACCTTGTGGCCTTGAGCTTGCAAAAGCGGCACTACTTTATTCCATGACCATCCGCCGTGGGCAGCCCCGTGTACAAGCACGTATGTTTTTGGCGGAGCCGATTTTTTGTTTTCATCCTCTTTACTGCAAGCGGTCAGCAGGAGAATTGGCAATAAAATCCCTGTTGCCCAACGGGGCAAAAATTTTGTTTTCATGAAATTTAATTTTTGATAATTGATTAAATAAGCGTCGAGGTATAATGGTGAAAGCTGGTGCACCCTGTGCTATAGAGCATCTATTTTCGCATCTGTCCTGATTGTGTAGCAGCTTGTTTGCCAATATACGTTTCTTCAGGATGGAGTGTAAAGAACAAAGCAAGAACGAACTACTCTATCCCGGTTACTATTTCCACCAATTTTTCAGGCATGGAGAAAAAAGGGGAGTGGCTGCTGGCTAACTTGTAGACTTTTTTAAAAGGCATATAGGTTGACATATAGGTCTTGTCCAGGTCTTTGCTTTTTGTGCAAAGGATGTAATATTTGGGTATCACGCCATAGACAGAATCGGTTAGGCATAGCGGCGTTGCCAAAGGCGCAATCGGTTCTTTTGATATTCGGGCTACCGCAAATTTTTGATCTTCTTCGGAGCAATCGTAATAAAAAAGTTGCGCGGCCATTGCCGGATTCAATGCGTTTGTTTTTTGATCGTCCGACATAAGAATGCCTTCAAGGATGGCAGGTTTTGGAGAACCCGGTACAAGATGTTTTACAGTAGCGTCGGCCAATGAAAACATTGTGTCACCGTTTTTTGGAACGAACGCATCCAAATAGATTAATGATGAAATTTTTCCGGCACCCAGCTTTTCTGCTGCCAGCGAAGCGACGATGCCACCCATTGAATGCCCTACCAACGTTACAGGCCCGTTTTGATCATTGGCGACTCTTGCAACTTCATTTGCATAATCGTCCAAACTAACGTCTGATGCACGCCCGGTATCGGTTCCGCGTCCCGGTAGTTCGATGGCTATTGCTTTGTGTCCTTTGGCTTGCACCAGCGGCACTACTTTGTTCCAACACCAGGCGCCATGCCACGCTCCGTGAATGAGTAAGTAGGTTTTATCCGTTTGAGGAGATGAATTGTTTGTCATTGCAAAAAATATTAGCGGTAAAAAAATTCGTTTAACTGCCCGAAAGCAGGAAACAAAATTGCACCCTATCCACCGGCAACAGGTGGTAAAAAAAGGACTTTGTTACGCCATGAAAACAGCCGACGCTGCCCGGCTTTTATAAATTTCTGCTGTGAGGCCAAGCCTTCTTTCAGGCGAATTACTTTCTATGCGGTGAAACTCGTTGGGTGTTTGTTTTGTGAATTCTTTATAGTCTCTAACCAGGTGCTGGTAATCATAATAGTCGCACTCCAACGCTATACGCAACCAATCCCAATCGGGGTAAGCGTTCCTGGTGTTGAATGCCTTATTAAAACGAATGATGCGCAGGTACGTTTTCGGATTCACGCCAGTCCGTTCGTAGAACTTCCGCTTAAACTGTTTTGAAGACAAGTATGATTGGTTGGCAAGCCAGTCAAGGGAAGCATTGCCGCCAGACCTTATCATCAACCTGCTTACGGCGTCCAGTTGGTGCGCCTCTTTCCTCTTTTTGTTTACTAATGAAGTAACAAATTGGTCAGCGATTGTTATCATCTGATTGTAGCTGCCTGCATTTTGTAACTGCTCAAGAATTAGCCGGACATTGCCCGAAAAAATGGTTTCCGCACCC
>JACMMM010000671.1 GCA_014379065.1 Saprospiraceae bacterium | reverse complement strand
TCGAGAAAGCGAAGCCATTCTTTTCCACAATAGGAATGTGTTCATCCACGTATTTTTGAAGGTCTGACATTTTCATAAAGGGATAATACCCGGCTCGAATTGTTGCGTCCACGCTCGGCGAAAATGGTATACTCACTTTTATGAATCCAGACGAAGAAGCCCTACTGGCCTTGGCCAACGCCAAAATGCCCTTCGGCAAATATGCTGGCCGCTATTTGGTGGATCTGCCTGAAACGTATATCCTCTGGTTCAAAGGAAAGGGCTATCCCGAAGGCAGATTGGGTGAGCAACTGGCGGCCATGGAAGAAATCAAGACCAACGGACTTGAGGGCTTGATTCGGCCACTTATTCGGCGATAGAACAGAAAATAAACACCAAGCGATGTAGGTGGAGGAACACAACATGGGAATGTATGATACCATTCATTTGGTACCGCCAGTAGTCTGTGATCGTTGTGGGGCGGCTCACACCTCCACCCAAACGCATCTTTTTAGCGATTGCCTGTTGGATTGGGAACCGGGGATGATAATTGCGGGGAGCGCCACCCAGACGGGGATACTTAAAGAAGAAATCTATTGTTGCAATACAGACGCGGGCGATTATGTCAGATTGCCAGTTTGGATCGTTATATGGCATGGTGTCTTCGTCGGACACGAGACCGACATAGACAAGGCCCACCTGCGGCTGAATCAAACGGATCGTTTGGACATGCTCAAGTGGCTGGAAAATTCCCAAGTCGAAGCCCGACAATGGAAAGGTCGTTATCAACGTTTGTACCGCGACATGCAGGAATGGCTTAAACAGAGAGATGCTAAGCCAGAAGATGACATCGACCTGAAAACTAAGTTCGGGGGTATTTTCAACCGATTTCCCGAGGAAATACTCAAAGATATGGATCCCTTGGCTCGAATTGTCGAGAGAAATGCGCCGGATACGCCCGCACCGGGTGGATGGTTTGATTCATAGTATTGGAGCATGGTGGCAAATTTGGATACGGAACCCGTGCGCCTGGTTTCGATAAACGAGGACTGGTCCGGCCTCCGATTTCGTAAAACTACATTGATAAAGAATATGACTCGCAGCCCGGCGACCGCAAATAGTGCTGAGGGCAAGAAGCGAACGAGCAATACCGTTGATCTTCTTTGTTTTTGTACCTCGACGTCTTTCAGTCTGGATTTATAATGACCATATGTCTAGTCTAGTGATTCATCGATCCCTTTCCTTTATCGAGGACAATCTTAGGAACGACATTCGCGTTGACGATATGGCAAACGAGGTTTGTTGCAGCCAGAGTCATTTCTCCCGCTTATTTAGGAGTGCTACCGGTTTTTCTGCTATGGACTTTCTACGGAAGCGGCGGCTTTCCTTGGCTTTTGTAGATTTGCTCAAAAGAGATCGCAGGGTTATTGATCTGGCTTTGGACTATGGTTTCTCCTACGAGCAGTCGTTCATCCGAGCTTTCAAGAAAGAGTTTGCTTTAACGCCAGGACGGCTGGAACAACATGACAGAGCAGTCCCGTTAACGCTTGATATAGTTGGCCCTGATCTGTACGGAGGGTTTTCGCGGCAGCCAGGTTTCTCGATTCAAGCCATGTTTATTCCTGAGCAACAGTTCTGTGGGGTGAACTACGCGGCACAACACCATGACAACGAAGAGCTTCTCGTCGACAAAGTAGGCTTCTTTTTGAAATACTCGAGCCCCAAGATTCCGGATTGCCTGGAAGGTCGAAGGGTTTATACCGTCGACGGCTTTTTACCGCATCGAAAAAACTATTTTTATTTTGTAGGTCTTCGCTGCACGCAAAGGTACAAGCCCGGCCCCGGGTTCGCTTGCCTCACTTTGCCTTCAGGCATCTACTACAACTATCGCACAAAGTTCAAACTTGAGGACGGTGTGACCATCGAGCAACAAAAGCTTCAAATGATGCATACGTTTTATCAAAGCATAATTCAACGAAACAAGGTCCGTTTTGGAAGCTTCTTTTTCCACCGTCTGGAGCATCATAAAGGCAGTGGGACATTTTCTCTCTGGTATCAGTTACAGGACTTGGGATAGATCGCGCCGCAATACAGAAATTGAAAGATAGTCGAAAAAGTTCATTCTCAAGTCAGAGTTCGGGTCATTCTTTAGATTCGCCATACACATTTGGAGGACATAGGATGAATATCGGGAGTTATCAATCTCTAAGATGCACATTTTTGATTGTGGTCGTATTTTTTTCGAGCACAGCGACACTCACAGCGCAGGACGCATATGACTTTTCTAGGGCTACCTGGAAAGTGGGCACACTAGTTGAAGCGAAAAGCGCGGCCGAGGCAAACCGTCTTTTTGGGCAAGTTCCTGTCAAAGCTCCGATCAGCGGTTCTTCCCTTTCGGTTCAAGCTATTGATGGCGTTGTAAGTCTGAGTAAGGTCTTCAATCAAAAACCAAATTCCATCGCCAATGCATCGCTTACCTTCAATTCAACAGGTGGCGAACATAGCTTTAGTCTGGGTTCGACGCACGCCATGCAGGTCTGGCTAAACGGCGTTTTGTCTGCGGAGAATCTTGTAGATCGTGAGCTTAACAACGATGACGACGAGGTGCGCGTTCAGCTCAAAACTGGCAACAACAATATTGTGGTCAGACTTTTGCAAACCACGGGCAATTGCTCTTTTGCAGTAAGCCTGCGGCGCATGGAGCCAGAAGAATGCGGTCTTAACGCGGCAAAGCGGGTCTATTTTACTTTCCCCAATCTTGATAGTCATGTGAGTGCCGGGCAGGACCTCGTTTTTACTGTCCAGACCACCCCGCCGCTGGCGATTTCGGTTCCCTTTGATTTTAAGCTTACCTCTCAGGATGGAAAAGTTCTGGCTTTGGGGCAACGACTTACTGAAACAAATTGGACTATTCCCCTCAGCACTGTTGGTTCAAATCTTCTGAAGCTTACAATTACCCCTGCGCTTAATATGGATAAAATTTTTGCGTCTAAGTTTGGTCCTACTCCGGTTTTCCAGTACTTCACACAGGGTGATCGGGACACAGTTATGCGCCAATTGGCCACAAAAGCCCAGAAGGTGGCGCGCACTTTGTCGGCATCAAGTGACCCCGGAGATGTGGCCACCAGCCTGTTGTTTTTGGCCGAACGGCTTCAAGGGAAACTACACCCAAGCCTTATGCGAGACCAGGTAATGAGTGCCGTGATTGGCGACACAGCAGAATACCTGGCGGCTGCGGCCAAGGGGCGAATCGCCCTGGCAAACCTGCGCGGGCACCGCCAAATGGCATATCGGTCGAACATAGACGGTTCACTACAGCCCTATAGCATATACCTGCCAGCTAACTATGATCCCCAAAAAAAATACTCTTTGTTGGCATGCCTTCATGGCATGGCATGGGATGATTATACGGATGTGGCCCTGGTGGCACCTTTGAAACTTGAGGATTTCATCGTGATCGGCATTCAGGGACGCGGTGACTTGATGTACAAAGGAATAGGGGAACAGGACGTCTTGGATGTCTTAGACCGCGTCAGCGCTCGCTATTCTATTGACGCTAACAAGGTGTACCTTCGAGGTTACTCTATGGGAGGCTTTGGTGCTTGGCATTTAGCCCAGCGTTACCCAGACAGATTTGCAGCAATTGCAGTTTTTTCTGGATACACGGGGATCGATTTCATTCCCAACGTTATCAACGTCCCCGCTCTTGTCGTCAATGGCGCGCTTGACGTTTGGATCCCTGTAATGATGCCACGACGAGCCACATCGTTGCAAAAGAGCCTCGGTGGAGCTGTTGACTACTATGAATTTCCTGAGGTAGGTCACAACGCATGGGAGAATTGGCAAGCCCTAAAAGGCCCGGACGCGCTATATGACTTTTTTCGTGGGAATGTCCGCAACCCTTCACCGTCACGCATTGCTGCACTTATCCCTACTCTGCGACACGCAAAGCATTATTGGTTGCAGGTTCATGAACTGGACACCACCGGCCCCCTAATCGAT
>JACMMM010000670.1 GCA_014379065.1 Saprospiraceae bacterium | reverse complement strand
GGAAATTCCTTGTTGGATATTGGATATTTAAAAAGATGCTCCCACTAGATTCCCTCCTTCACCGCCTAGAATCCGCTGGCTTCCGCGTAAGCCCGGCAGATCGGCTGCGTGTCGTGCAACTGCTTGATGCAATGGGGAGCGAGTGTCTTGACCATCCGAACAAACTTCGACTGCTGCTCGCGCCCATCCTGGCCCGGAGCGCGGCGGAGCAAGCCAAATTTTACGAGGTGTTCGACCAATGGATGCCGAAGCCGGAGATTAAGTTAGGAGATGACTTCAAGTCATCTCCTAACTTAACCCGTCCTTGGCTCATCGCCGTATGCTTAGTTGTACTTGCTGCCCTTGCCATCTGGTATTTCACCCGCCCCGAATCTACTCCAACGCTTCCAAAAGAAGAAATTACCCAAAACACCACCCCAGACTCCACAATTACGGCTGAAAAACCCACAGAGCTCCCCCAAGAAAAACCCACCGAACAAGAAATCCTAAAGCCCCAACTCCCCATCAAAGAACTCTTGCTCGCCAAAGAACAAGAAACGCCACGGCCCAGTTGGCTTGCTTGGTTGTTGCTAGCGCTCCTGACCTTGGGTGCTGGCTGGATGTGGTGGAAATGGGCTAAACGCGCTGCCCCAAAACCAGCAGAACCAACACGTTCCCCCGTGGCCGCACCAAGTGGGGCAGCACTAGGAGAAATTGCCGATGCTCCTCCTTACACTATCCCTTTCCGAGGCCAAGAAGCCTATATCCGCACAGGTCGCGAACAATATCGCTTGGCTGATGCCATGCGCCAACGCCAGCAGGGGGAGCACCCGTACATGGACGTTCCAGCCTCCGTGCAAGCCACACTCGACAAGGGTGGATTCCCCACTTTGCGCTTTCGACTGCGCCGACAACCCGCTGATTATCTGTGCATTATTGACGAAAAACACCGTCAAAGCCATCTTACCCGGCTGTTTAAATTCTTTGCCGAACACATTCGAGGACAGGATGTGGCACTCGAAATATTCCAGGCCAGCGGCAGCCTCGACCGATTCTGGAATGCCCAGTATCCTGGCGGACTCACACTCGACCAATTGCAGCGGCTTTTCCCCGCGCACCGACTGCTTTTGTTTGGCGATGCCCATGCTTTGTTGGATGTCGCAGCTTCTGGTCAGGCGCGCATCCGTCCTGATATGGGCTTAGCATTTCGGCGTTGGCGGCAGCGTGTGCTTTTCACGCCCAATGCTCCCGCCACCTGGACTTTTGAAGAAAAAGCGCTGTATGATTTGTTTGCAATGTTCCCAGCTACGCTCCTAGGCATGAACGATGCAGCGCATCATATAGAAGCTGGCGTGGGTGTATCAGCGGATGATGAGGCTCCGCCGACTTTTGTGCGCTGGCGCGAACGAGCGCAACATAGGGCCGCTTTTCCACAGCATGACCACCGTTATACCCGCTGGCGCGATTCCGTTGATCACGAGGAATACCTTGCTGGAAGACCTGACTTGTTGCTTTGGCTACGAGCCTTGGCCGTTTACCCCACGCCTATTTGGGAAATCACGCTCGCCATTGGCCAAAGCCTTGAAAAACAAGGCGTTACCGTGCGCCCCGACGACCTGCTGATACTTAGCCGTATCGGCTGGCTACAGACCGGGCGAATGCCTTCTGCCTTGCGGGAGGAATTAATGGCGGATTTGCTGCCAGAGGCTGAAAAGGCTGCCCGTCATGCTGTTATTACCGCACTAGAAGAGGCTCGAACCGAAGCAGGGAATGGCTTTGCGGGCATCGAACTGGGGGTGAATGTGGCGATTCAGGAGTTTGCGCTTGAGCCTAATGATCCTGAAAAACAGGAGGTGATGCGGTTGTTGTTTGAGGCGGGGAGGGTGAATAAGGCGCAGGAACTGGTGGCGGATGGGGCGTTGGCGCGGTATCTTGCTCGGAGTAAGAATTCGGAGGTTTTTAAAACCTCTGAGGTGTCTGTGTCGGCGCGGAATTTTGTGAAAAAAGAAGATGGAGAAATATCGGAAGATGTGCCACCAAAACGCCCGTTTTTTAATTCATATTTTTGGTCGTCAGTGGGGATTACTATAATGACAATTGTATTTGCATTCTTTTTATACATAATTTATTTGTATCCTGTTTCATGGTACTCACCGGAAGCTGACAACCCTGAATGGTTAGAAAAAAATTTGTTATTTAGTTGGGAAGTTTTGCCAGATACTGCGACGATATGGAACAACCGTGGGGTGAGGGCTTGGAAGGAGCGGCGGGATACAGTGACGGCGATGCAGTGGATTGGTAAGGCAGCCGATTTATTGAAAATGGACATTCCTGAAAGATTATCAGATTCGAATAATGTATATGCGGGGGCTGTCACAGGGTGGATAAACAGTCAGAAACTTCGTTACAATCTGGCTGCAGAATTGCTCAATCAACGAGTTGACTTACTTTCATTTCCTCAAGAAAATGATAAGTATGGATCTTATATTAGAGATTTTACAGTTAAATATTTCCAAAGCGAAATTGATTCTGCCATAACCTCCTTAATAAAAGTGGACAATTCGTATGGCAAATTACAATTACTTCCACTCCAAAACGATGCCCTTCACGCCCTCGGCCTCACCCACCTTTACTGTTTCCGGCGCGACTCGGCAGTGGCTTGCTACGAACGCCTCATCCAGCGCGACAGTGCTTACTTCACAAACCTCCGCGCGCCGAATCTGGAAACATTGTTGGGCATGAAGCAAAACTCGAATAACCTGCTTGAATTCAATGCTATAGAAAAGAACATGATAATAGTTTCGGGCGGCACTTTTACCATGGGAAGTGAAGCGGGGAATACGGATGAAACCCCTTCACGCTCTGTAGTGGTGGGCAATTTTAGTATAGGCAAATATGAAGTAACAAACGCAGAGTATAATCAATTCTGTGAAAAAACCGGACGTGCAAAAGCCAGAAATCAAGGATCTTCTTCTGGGAGAAATCCTACAGTCAATGTCAGTTGGCTTGATGCTGTCGCTTATTGTAATTGGCTCAGTGAATCCAATAGTTTAAGCCCGTGCTATATCATAAATGGTAATAAGGTCAGCTGCAACTGGTCAGCAACTGGTTACCGTTTGCCAACAGAAGCGGAGTGGGAATATGCTGCCAAAGGAGGGAGCAAGGGAAGGAACAAGGTGCATGCCGGCAGTGATAATCTCCAGGAGGTTGGTTGGTTCACAGAAAACGCAGCTGGTAAAACTCATGCTATCGGGCAGAAAAAGCCGAATGAATTGGGTCTATTCGATATGAGCGGAAATGCCTGGGAGTGGTGTTGGGATTGGAAAGGGAATTATGATTCCAATGCTTCTATCAACCCCAAAGGCCCTAATTCAGGTGGCGTGCGCGTCTTTCGAGGCGGCTCTTGGGCGGATGATGTTTTTTATTGCCGGAATACAGTGAGGTACAGCGGAACTATTTCACACAAGAGTTTTAGCGTGGGCTTTCGGGTAGTTCGCTCAGGGGCTAAGGAGAAAGCGGCACTTGAGCCCACTCGTGCCAGTTCCCTTAATCAGATAAATCAAAACATGATCCCCATTTCTGGTGGCACTTTCACAATGGGCAGCAATGACAAAGAAACTGAGCTTAACGAATGTCCCCACCAGGTCACCCTCAAGTCTTTTAGACTTAACAAATATGAAGTGACCCAGGCCCAATGGCGGGCTGTGATGGGTGCTGATCCACCCGAACTTTACAATAAAGGTTGCTACGATTGCCCAGTGGATGGGGTTAGCTGGAACGACGTACAGGAGTTTCTTAAGAAACTGAACGAGTTGACAGGTAGTAGATATCGGCTTCCCTCAGAAGCCGAATGGGAATACGCAGCCAAGGGCGGTCAATCCGGCATAAAGTTCAGTTATAAATATGCAGGATCAGATAACTTGAACGATGTAGCTTGGTATTCAGATAATTACAAAGAGGGCAACATATTCGGTGAACAGAAAACCACCCGCCCTGTCGGCGGTAAAAAGCCCAACCAACTCGGCGTTTACGATATGAGCGGAAATGTGTGGGAATGGTGTCAGGATATTTATCAGGATTATCCTTGTGACAAAGCAAAAAGGGGTAATGGATTTGCTCGTTGCCTACGTGGTGGTGCCTGGAGCAAAATTCACCGTTCTTCGGAGCGCAACAGCGGTGCACCGGCGTACCGTTACAACGATTTCGGGTTCCGGCTCGCCCAAGACTAACGGCACCTTTGGTGCTTTACCCTTTTTTCGGCGCAGCCGATAATTTTTCCGAAGTGAAATGACACCAAACTAGCATACAATGCAAAGTGATGCAAATGAATTATTTTGCATCAAAACAACCTGACATGGTCATCGAAAGAATCGCAAACGAATTCGTAATCCGTATACCCGCCACGGGAGATATCAACGAAGTGCAGGATTTTCTGAATTATCTGTGCTACCGGGAACTTACAGCCAAGTTCTCAGCTCCTCAATCCGCTGTAGATGAATTAGTGGCGGAAGTGAAACAAAGTTGGCGTAAACACCGTAAGCGGGTCTTATGAAGATCCTCATTGTTGATTACAACATCGTATTCAGTGGTATCCTGAACATGAACAGCAAAATTGGGCAACTCTTAATAAAAGCGCCCGGTGGTGCTTAGGCGCAACGAGGTGACACCTCCGACGAAGGAGGAGGTGTCACCTTATCCCCCCAACCCCTAACAAAATCATCAAATATAAAACTGGCATAATTTTTTCCTATCCCTTATATGTGCCCCTGTGGAGGCGGGCGAATTTTTGTTCCACCCATTCACTACCTCCGCTTGCGTCACAACATCTACATTTGTGGAAACGAAAAATATCGGCGTTCTGACTTTGCCAGCCGCCACCCTCCTGCTCCCCCTGCGTATGCGCTCTGCCAAACGGGTAATCCTTCTGGATGTTTTGGCCTCAATCGTCTGTATTTCAACGATTTTGGTGTTTAGCTATTTGTCTAAACCCAAAGTGGAAAATGCCGTTGCTACGGTGCCCGAAATGCTCACCCCCGGCAACACCGCAGAAATCGCTGAAATGCCTGTAGCACCTCTTGGTCCCAGCAAAGTATCGTCGAAAGTGCTCATGAAGGGCATCCCCGACACCACGCCTTACCTGACTTTTGAGCCGGATTTGCTGCAAGCGATGTACGAACAGGCCAATTACTTGCGCCGCAGTGATGTGAAAAAAATCTGCGCCTCAGGCATCCAAAAAGCCGAAATGCAGCGCACCATCGAACTATTACAGGGCATCAACCTGCTCGACCCCAGTGTAATGCTCACCACCTTTGATTTCTATCAGGTGAACACTGACCTGCACAAAGATCGGGTCCGGATGACGGGATACTACACCCCCATCGTCCATGCGAGTCGGGTTCAAACACCTGAATTTAAGGTGCCGTTGCTCAAAAATCCCAAGACGGATTTTTCAGCTCCGGCGGATATCTGGGCGGGTAAAATGGCTGGGCGCGGCCTTGAATTGGCCTGGTTGCGCACCGAAAAAGAAGTGCGCAACGCGCAGTTGCAAGGCAATTGCCTCGTTGAATTTACCGATGGAAAGCGTAAACACTTGGGTTTTGGCGGCTCGGTGAAGGGCAGGGGAGGGCGATATGTTTTTTTCACTGAAGTTGCTGACCAAGTGATGGGATGCGGCACTTTCCCGCTCACTGCCCGCTATTCAATTGCAGTGGATTTGAGGTACATTCCCCTCGGAGCCACACTTTTGGCCGAACTCCCTGACCTTGATGCATCAGGTAGGCTCAAAGGCTACAAATACCGCATCCTTTTTGCGCAAGACCGTGGCGGAGCCATTCTCACTACCAAACGAATGGACCTTTACTGCGGTATCGGCCAAAAAGGGCTGCAAGAAGCCCGCAAAATCAATGGCCATGGGAGACTTTGGGTGATTTTGCCGAAAAGGTGAGCGATTATTCGATTGATTCGATTGGAGCGATTGATTCGATTGGGGCGATCCGAAGAAGGCAAAAATAGCAGGGATGTTCCACCCACTTAACAATCTAATAAATCGCTCCAATCGAATCAATCGTTCCAATCGAATCAATCGCTCCAATCGAATCAATCGTTCCAATCAAAATGCTTCGAGCCTTTCTCCAAATTTTTCGACTTGTCCCTTTCCCTGCGCTGTACGCACTCTCTGACGCACTGGCGTTTTTGCTTTTAAGGGTCATCGGCTACCGAAAGAAGGTGATTTTTGAAAATTTGCGACGTGCCTTCCCTGAAAAAAACGAGGCCGAAATCCGGAAAATCGCTCGCGCGACCTACCGAAACCTGACGGATGTCACGGTGGAAACCCTCAAGTCTTTCACCGTGCCTTATGCTGAAATCGAACGCAGGGGCCTTTGTCTCAACCCAGAAATTGTGAACCAATACCTTGACCGTGGGCAAAGTGTAATTCTCATGGGCAGCCACTTGGGCAATTGGGAATATTCCGGGCTTACGTTGCCGCCCCAATTTCATGGCGCAACAGTGACGGCCTACAAACCCTTGAGCAACAAAGGCATGGATGGATACCTAAACAAAGCCCGCTCCCGCACAGGTATGGAATTGGTGGCGATGGATGAGGTGTTCAAAGCCATTCGAAAGCGTTCGGGCGAGCCTGCGGTATTCATCCTTTTATCCGACCAATCGCCGAGCAGCCGCAAGAGCGCGCACTGGGTTGATTTTTTGGGTCAAGACACGGCTTCACTTCCAGGCGCCGACGTATTGGGACGGAAATTTGGACTCCCTGTGCTGTATTACCGCGTTGTTCGTACGGAGCGGCGAGGTTTTTATGAAATTGAATTTACAGAGCTCAGTGCCGATCCTTCCTCGGCTGCTGAAATGGACATTACCCGCGCTTTTGCACGGCGCCTGGAAGCTGATATTCGTCAGCAGCCAGAACAATGGCTTTGGAGCCATAAACGCTGGAAAATGAAACGGTAGGAAATATCCAATATCCAACAAGGAATTTCCAATGTCCAAGGAGAGCGGTGATCTAAAAATTATGCTTAAATTGGCGTTTGCTTACTACAAATTCCGGGAGCAACGCCTACTTGGACATTGGAAATTCCTTGTTGGATATTGGATATTCCCTTGGATATTGGATATTTCTTACAGCACATGAAACACCTACTTCTACTCTGTCTGTTCTCCCTTTTTGCGAGCCTTCTGTTTTCTCAAAACAAAAAGCCGATTGATCATGCCGATGTTCATCGCTGGCGGAAAATAGAGCAGCAAAAACTCTCCAATAACGGTCAATGGGCGCTGTGGGCGCAAACGCCCGTAAGTGAGGGCGATGCAACGCTGCATTTGTGGAACGCTACCTCTGGCGCGACGAGGGTTTTCCCACGCAGCACTGAAGCGCAATTCAGCGATGATTCCAAGTGGTTGGTATTCAAGATAAAACCTGCGCTTGACACGCTCAAAGCGCTGCGTCGAAAAAAAGTAAAAGACGAGGATTTGCCCAAAGATACCCTCGGCATCCTGGACCTTGCCAACGGCAAATTGGAGAAAATCTCCCGCCTCAAAAACTTCTCATTGCCCGAAAAATGGAGCGGTTGGCTGGCGTTTCAAGTTGAAATGGAAAAGCCTGCTGCTCCCAAAAAAGACACGGCTGCCGTGAAACCGGATACAAGTAAAACGGTCATTGTTCCTCCGCCACCCCTCAAAGAGGGGGAGGGGGCGGCCAAGAAAAAAACGCCTAAAAAGGAGGACAAAGACAATGGCTACCGTCTCATCGTGCGCAATTTGCCGAAAGGATTCCAGGACACCATCGCCTATGTCAAAGAATTTGCGCTGGCCAAACGGGGGCCACGACTACTCCTTCACACAACAGGCAAAGGTGACACCTTGCCCTTTGCAGCCAACGCCAACGCCCTGCAAAATGGAGTTTATTTGATTGATTTAGAACCATATAACCTCCGACCACTCCTGCGAGCCAAAGGTAAATTCCAACAACTTTCGCTCGATGACTTTGGTCGGCAGGCAGCATTTGTTGCCGATCTTGACACTACGAAAGCCCGCGTTCGCCCCTGGCAACTTCGCTATTGGAAAATGGATCAAGATTCCGCCAAAATCATCGCAGGCCCACAAAGCGACTTCTTGCCTAAACCTCAACCTTCTCAACAACCTCAACCTTCTCAACAACCTCAACAATGGAATATCAGCGAAAACGCCCGTCCCGTGTTTTCCGACGATGCCTCCAAGCTCTACTTCGGCGCGGCCCCGCCGGCCATATTGAACGACACCACCCTTTTGAAGGAAGAAATTGTAGACGTAGAAGTGTGGGCTTGGAACGACAAGCTGCTTTACACGCAAGAAGAAATGCGCCTTGAAAACGAGAAAAAGCGCTCATACCCCGTGGTGTTCCATATCCGGCAAAATCGCTTCGTGTCACTTGGATCGCCCCAGTTGCCAGAGCTCCGTTTTCAGGAAGAGCGCAATGCAAACCTTGCACTCGGAATTTTGGAAGAACCCTACACCCAATATATTACTTCGGAAGGTACGCCACACAAAGACCTCTTTGCAGTGAACCTCGAAACGGGCGACAAGAAGATGATTGTCAAAGACTTGCGCTGTAACCCACGCCTTTCGCCTGCAGGCAAATACATTGCCTGGTGGAGCGATCCGGACACCGCCTGGTTTGCCTGGAACGCTGGAACCGGCAGCATTGCCCGACTGACGGACAACCGCACCGTACCCTTTTTCGACGAGGAAAGCGATGTGCCGGATTATCCCAGTGAACACGGCATAGCCGCCTGGCTGGAAGGCGATGAGGCCATGCTCATTTATGACAAATACGACCTGTGGAAAATTGACCCGGAAGGGAAAAAGAAACCGCAGCGTGTAACCAATGGACGCGCGTCAAAAACGATTTACAGGTACATCAAACTTGATCCTGAGGAGCGTAGCATACGACGCAATGCGCCCCTGTTGCTGCACAAGTTCAACGACCTTACAAAGAGTGAAGGCTATACCTGGCTTAACCTCCCCCAAGAAAACACCTCTGATCTGGGCGCATTTGTTCCATTTCTCAAGGAAAAATGGGAGGACGGTTATGCCTATACCCGTAACCTGTTGAAAGCTCGATACGATGGAGTTTTTCTGTATTCAAGGGAGAACTACGCCACCTTTCCCAATTTGATCTATGCTTCCGCCGACGTGGGCGAAAAGCTTGTTTCCAACGCCAACCCACAGCAAGCGGAATACAATTGGGGAAGCATCGAAATGGTGGAGTGGACTTCGCTTACTGGCGAAAAAATCAAGGGGCTGCTGGTAAAGCCCGAAGGTTTTGATCCAAAGAAGCAGTACCCGATGATCGTGAATTTTTACGAAAGGCTGTCTGACGAACTGAACCGCCATCGCGCCCCGGATTTCCACCGCTCGCAAATCAACTATACGGTTTACACTAGTCGGGGTTATCTCGTGTTCGCGCCTGATATTCCGTATCGCATCGGTTACCCCGGCGAATCGGCTTATGATGCCATTATGAGTGGGGTTACTTCGCTGATTTCCAAAGGGTTTGTAGATTCGAAACGGGTGGCGTTGCAAGGCCATTCCTGGGGTGGCTACCAAGCCGCTTATCTGGTGACGCGCACGAACTTGTTCACCTGCGCCGAAGCGGGCGCTCCTGTGGCAAACATGACTTCGGCCTATGGCGGCATTCGCTGGGAGTCGGGTTTGAACCGCGCCTTCCAGTACGAGCACCAGCAAAGCCGGATCGGGGGCACGCTTTGGGAAAAACCAAAGCAGTATATTGAAAATTCACCGCTGTTTGCGCTCGACAAAGTAGAAACGCCATTGTTGATTTTATCCAACGACAAGGACGGCGCAGTGCCCTGGTATCAAGGTATCGAACTTTTCACAGGGCTCCGCCGGTTGGGCAAACCCGCCTGGCTCCTAAACTACAACGACGAACCGCATTGGCCCGTGAAAATCCAGAATCGGGTTGATTTTCAGAAACGGATGCAGCAATTCTTCGACCACTATTTGATGGCTGCGCCCGAGCCGAGTTGGATGAAGCGCGGAGTGCCGCCGATGGAAAAGGGGATTTTGCAGGGGTTTTAGATTCACCGCTAAGAACGCTAAGGGCGCAAAATCATTAACCATTTGCGGCCTTAGCGTTCTTAGCGGTGATACTACTTCCCAT
>JACMMM010000669.1 GCA_014379065.1 Saprospiraceae bacterium | reverse complement strand
TGTGGTGTCGGTGCGTTATGATACGGCGTTGGTTTGAAAATCGTCTTTAGTCGTCATTGGTAATTTGGTATTTGTGAAAAAAGAAAATGACCTAATGACCATTGACGACTAATGACCAATGACCTAATGACGCCGATTCGCTTTCCAGATTCCCCAGGCAATAAGCCCGACAAATATCCCCAGCCCAATAAAAAGGGCCAGAAAGCTGATACGGTCTTTGAACACGGCAAGGAAAACAATACCTGCCAGTGCAATGGTGGGAACCTCGTTAAGCGCACGAAAGTAAAGATGTGTATGTGGCGAAGTGCCCGCCTCCAACTTTCGGATATGGCTTTGGAGCCAAACAGTATATTCTGTAAGCAGAAGCAGGAAAACAAGTTTAACCAACATCCAGTTTTGTTGGAACCATACGGGTTGAATGGTGAGCATCATCCCGCCAAAAAACCATGTGATAATCATCGCTGGGCGCAAGATGATTCGATAAGCCTTCCATTCCATCGTCACAAACTGCCCAGCCAATATTTCCCGATCCGGCGATGCTTTTTCGTTCGCCATGGCATGATAGACCATGACGCGCACGAGGTAAAACATCCCGGCCATCCAAGTAGCCATTCCAATTAGGTGGAGGGATTTGGCAACACTGTACCAAGTGCTGGTATCCATGAGGGCATTTTATTTGTTAGAACGTCCTATTAACCGTTTTAACGCTACTTCTTTGACTGGTTGAAGCACAAGGGGAGCCTCCTCCATTTCTACCGAGTCAGAATCAAGGCCGAACCAGTTTTTAGGCGACGATACCCAGCCTTTTACGGTCAGGTAAGTGGAAAGGATCAGTTGCTCGGCCCAGGGAAGTTCATTTTCGTTGGATAAAAATTCTTGGATAATGACAAAACGAAAATCGCCTGTGGGGTATTTGCTATCTGTGGAGTGATAACGGGAATAGACGGTAAGCTCTTCGTTCTCAACGAGTTCCTGCACGACCTTGTGCATAAACACATTCATGCGCTGCTGCACCCGGAAGCCGAGGCGGAAGTTCACTTTGTACACATCGTCGGGTGAGATGGTGTTTACTTCGTACTCCATGGTGAAAGGCTCATCGGTAGTCTCGATATGAACAAACCAATACACGTCGGCGCGTTTGGGTTGGGTTTGGAGGATAGAGTACAGCACTTTTTCCTCCACCTTTTGAGGGTGTTTTGCACCGCTGAGAAATACGAGATTAGTGGCGTATTTTGGCACATCCACATCGTTGCTCAGTTTGATGAGTTGGTCGAGGTAATCCTTGATCTTTGTCTCGTCGGAATAACGTTTGCGGATACCCCTTGCCTTCACCCACAAGTACATTGTTCCAAATAATAAGGATGCCATCATGACGGTGACGTAGCCACCATCCGTGAATTTAGAAGCGTTAGCCACCAAAAACAGCCCCTCCAAGAGCAGGTAGAATAGGAGCATTGCCCAAATCCACATCGAATGTACCCGCTTGATTATCAGCCAATTTGAAAGCAAAATAGTGGTGCAGAGCATCGCCAGAACAATGGCTAATCCGTAAGCGTGTTCCATATTGGAGCTTCGCCTAAAATACAAAACCACTGCTATACAGCCCATCCACAAAAAGCCGTTGACCGCCGGGATGTAAATTTGCCCCTTCATATTGGTTGGAAATTTCACCGTCATTTTTGGCAAAAAACCGAGTCGGATGGCTTCTGAAGCAAGCGTGAAAGAACCCGATATCAGGGCCTGGCTGGCAATAATGGCCGCAAACGTAGCGATGATGATGCCCGGCCACAAAAACCAATCCGGCATCATACCGTAGAAGGGATTTACTTCCAAAGGCATCCCTTCGTAGTGCAGCAGCCAAGCCGCTTGCCCAAGATAAGTAAGCACAAGACAGGTTTTGACAAAAATCCAGCTGACCTGAATGTTCTGTCTGCCACAGTGTCCAAGGTCGGCATACAGCGCTTCTGCCCCAGTGGTACAGAGGAAAACTGCACCGAGTATAAAAACGCCTTTGGGGTGCTCAATCAAAAGCTGAATTCCATAATGTGGGCTGAGGGCGCGCAGTACCTCAAGATCATGGCCAATGTTCATAATGCCCAATATAGCCAACACAGTGAACCACAAGAACATGATAGGGCCGAAACTCCGACCCACCGCCGCTGTGCCAAAACGTTGAGCAAAGAACAGCATGGAAATAATGGCGATGGAGATACCTATCGTAGGGATACCTGCGTATTTCGCCTCAAGACCCTCTATGGCCGAACAGACGGAAATCGGGGGCGTAATCATACCATCCGAAAGCATGGCGGCGCCACCCACCAATGCGGGAATCAAAAGCCAGCGTTCGCGCCGCCGAACCAAAGTATAGAGGGAAAATATGCCACCTTCACCCTTGTTGTCCGCGCGGAGTGTGAGCAGCACATACTTGATAGTCGTTTGCAAAGTGAGCGTCCAAAAAACGAGCGAAACCCCGCCCAATACCGTCAATCGGTCAATAATTTGGCCCTCGCCAACGATGGCTTTCATCACATAAAGTGGCGAAGTGCCGATGTCGCCAAAAATAATTCCGAGGGTTATGAGAAGCCCTGCTTTACTGAGTGGGTGGTGTACGTGATGACTTTGTGTGCCCATGTTTTGCTATTTGGTAAAACTGCGGGCAAACGTAGGCAGATTTTCAAAAGATAAAATATAGAGACAAATTTATTTCACGCAACGCCGCAACGATACGACTGGGTTTCACGCAACGCCGCAACGTCGCAACGCAGTGAAACCCAATCTCGTAAACGTCGTGTCGTTGCGGCGTTGCGTGAAATATTATCCAAAAGTCCGCTCAACCGTCCAATACAGCGCAATGAGAGCAATCGCGGCAGATACTGGGACTACCACGCGAGCACGATACCAGGTTTCCTTTGAAAACCAACGACCTATGAGGAAATAAGCCCCCAGGATCACGGCGATTTGGCCCAATTCCACGCCTACATTGAAACTCAACAACGCCGACAGATAGGAAGAGGGTGGCAATCCAAGTTCGGACAATGCGCCCGCGAAACCCATTCCGTGTACCAGTCCAAAAAGAAACACGATGCCCAAGCGACTAGGCTTCAATTCGCCCACCAAAATATTTTCCACTGCTACAAAAAAGATGGACAGTGCAATGATGGGTTCTACCACTGCGGGCAAGGGTTGAATATAACCATACATCGCCAAACCCAGGGTAATGGAGTGTGCCACGGTGAAAGTGGTAGCCTGCCAAAGGATTGTGCTCAAGCGGTTGCTCAGGAAAAATATGCTAAGCACGAACAAAATGTGGTCCAATCCAAGTGGCACAATATGCTCAAAGCCGAGTTTTAGGTAAGCCCAGCCCACGTCGGTTTGTGAAAGCCCGGCAAGTTCGTAGTTGATGGTATGAGCCTGACTTTCGAAAGTGAAGGCGAGGAGGAAAAGCAAGAGGCCCGCCTTCGCTAAAGCTACGGTGGGTAAAGCGGGTAAAACGGGTAAAAAGAAGATTTTTTTCATTGCAATGGAAGATTTTTTCATTCGAGGAAGAGAATGTCTTACAAGGGTCTTTTTTGGCAGGATATACAAGATAAACAGGATGGAGAGGGGTAAAAATCCTGTTTATCCTGTAAACCCTGTCAAAAAAACCTTGTAAGACAAGCCCAGCTCACTGCTCCATATACGGCTTCAAGGCCATTCCTTTGGCTACCAATGCCTCGCCTTCGGCTTGTTGACCCAGTGCAATTTTCACCTGCCCTGCCAAAACCAGACGTTCCGGTTTTTGTGAATTCGTGCGCAGCGCAGTTTTCAGTAATGCATCAGCTTCGGCGGCTTTTCCCATTTTGAAAAACACCTGTGCCAAGGTTTCACACGCATCAATATTTTCAGGGCGGCGTTGTTGTTCGGCCTGCGCATGTTGGAGGGCTTTATCCAATTCATTGGTTTTCACATACAATTGAGCCAATTCCATATCGGAATAGTGCCCGAGGCTCTTGTCTTTGGCCGCTGAAATATTGTCGGACAACAGCGCATCAATTGTAACACGAGTGCATTCATCTGCCTTGTCGTTTTGGCCGTTGAGGCGATAGAGATCAATCAGCGCTTCAAAAAAAGAAGCGTCGGCCATCACTATTTTTGCCTTTTCAAAATACTCGATGGCTTTGGGGTAGTCTTTTTTGTAACGGGCAATTTTGCCCAAGCCTGCCAGTGCAAAAGGATAGTCAGGACGCTCAGTAAGAGCTATCTGATATTGCTCTTCTGCCTTGTCAAGCGCATTAGAATCTTCGTAAAGATGCGCCAGCACCATGCGCGACCAGCTTTTGTCTTCAGCTCCAGGATAGCCAGCGGACACGGCCATTTGGATGGCTTCGATGGCGCCCGGAACGTCGCCGTGAATTTCCCGGAGGTAAGATACGCGAGAGTAGGAACGAATGTCTGGTCGCGTGCTCACCATTTTGTCAGCAGAAGTAACTGCTTCAGGGTAATTGCCGAGTTCTACATTGGCATCACAGAGTAAGCCATACACAAAAGAATAGTGCGGGTTCAACTGTTCCGCCTTTACGGCGAGTTCCTTTGCTTCGGCAAAGCGGTGTTGCGAAAGGAAAGTCATCGCTTTTAAGCAAATTGCCTCCAAGTGGGAGGGGTCTTTCTTCAAAACCAAATCCACCATGTCTAAAGCGGCCTTGTTATAGTAGGAAAAATTACCGGTTACGCGACCTTCCTGCATAAAGGTTTTGGCCAACTGGAGCATGGTTTTCTTGTCCTCTGGTTTGGCTTTGAGTTCTTGAAGGAGTTTTTCATAATTGGTTTTGACAGTAGGCCATTCCGGATCTTTGGCAAGCACACCCGTGCGTTCTTTCAGTTCGGGGAATGCTGGTTTGTTTTTGCCGTTGAAAAAAATAAAGGCAGCAAAAACGAGGCTGAACACGGTCAGCAGGGCATAGAGGGTACGGCGAGTGGTTGGTTTCATCTTATTGAATTTTTAATTTGCGATATCTACGAGTGCATGGCAGATTTGGATTTCGTCATTCGTCATTAATCGTCATTGGGTCATTAATCGTCATTTCGTCATTAATCGTCATTGGGTCATTAATGACGACCAATGACCCAATGACGATTAATGACGAAATGACGATTAATGACGCCTAATGACCAATGACGATTAATGACGAAATGAACAAAATTCTGTCGTCCATTGTCTCTTTGCAAAAGAGTTTGGCAAACTCTCGTAGGAAATCAGACATTTGCATCACAAACCAACCACCTGCTCTTTCAATGAGATTGAAATTTTACTCCTTGCTTGCCATGATCGCGCTAAATGCGGTGGCAGCCTTTGGCCAACAGCCTGATTTAGAATGGTGCGGCACAAAGGGAATTACTCCTTGGTTCGACTATTACCGCCAGAACCGCGAAGCCATCGCTGCTGAGCGGGGTGGAGGCGACACGGCCTGGCTTTATGTGCCCGTCACCATGCAGATCACTGGAACCGATGCTGGAACCGGCCATATCCAACTCGAACAAGCCATCCTTTCCCTTTGCCAGATGAACGAGGATTTTGCGTCCACTCGCATCCGCTTTTATCTACAACCTGGCGACCCGGTGCGATACCTCAACAACTCAAATTGGCACACACATCAATGGGATGGAGGTGCCGACCTCATCGAAAGCAACCGAATTGACAATCGCCTCAATGCCTTTATAGTGGCTGACCCAGCAGGTAATTGCGGTTACGCTTGGATGGATGCTATTGTATTGGGTAAAAACTGTTCCGGTCCAACCAACAGGACTTGGGCGCACGAAGCGGGCCATCACCTTTCTTTGCCTCACCCATTTGTGGGCTGGGAAGGCTTTAGCTGGGATTATTCGCAGCCGGCGCCTTTTGAAATTGATAACCACGAAGTTGAAAATGCGGATTCTTCCAATAGCTATCAGGCAGGCGACTATTTTCGCGATACCCGAGCTGATTATTTGAATTTTCGCTGGTCTTGCAATGCAAATGCAGAAAGCATTACCCTGCAACATGACCCCAATGACGTGCCCTTCCGCTCGGATGCTACCCTGATTATGGGCTATTCGTCTGACGATTGTGGTGCGATCTTTACCAAGGAGCAAGTGGTTGCCATGCGATCCAACCTACACGACGAACATGCCGCTTACCTGCAAGTTTCGGATGCAGGAGCTGAAGTTGACGACGATGCCGTTGTGGAACTCACCGCGCCTATTGATTCTCAGACGGTGCAGTACAACGATTTTACGCTTCACTGGAATCCGGTACCGAATGCCAGTTTCTACACCGTGGATATTTACCTTTTAAAAAACCTCGCTCCGCGTTTATACACTCAAACGGTGTACCATACCACTTCTTTAAACGTCACAAAAGGCATCCCAAATAACCGCACGCTTTACTGGCGCGTACACGCTTATAATGAATGGGATTTATGCCAACCCATTGGAACACAGGAGCTTGGTATATTCAAAACCAAAAACTTTTCGGCGACCAACGATTTGGAATCTGCTGTTTTGGCGGAGCTCTCACCCAACCCAGTGGCGGCTGGTCTTCCGGCAAAACTGCTCCTGACCTCCGACGAAAATATGGAGGCTGCCCTCACCATCACGGATGCAGCAGGCAGACAATGTCAACGCCAGACAGTGAAACTTTCCTTTGGAGAAAATCTCTTGGAAATCCCCACCGATGGTCTTCAAGCCGGACTTTACATCCTCAGCCTTCAAAACGAAAAAGGCACCATCCTCAAACGGCTGGCGGTAACGCAGTGAATAAATGTCCAATATCCAACAAGGAATTTCCAATGTCCAAGTTGGCGTTTCTCTTGAAATTTCAACTTGACACTTTCAGCGCGTTTAACAGCGACAAATGCCAAACGCAGCGCTTACTTGGACATTGGAAATTCCTTGTTGGATATTGGATATTCCTCAGCCTCCCACATAATTGTGCGGTGTCAGCCGTTTCAACTCCTCTTTGACTTCTTCAGTCACGTCAAGCGTATCCACAAATTCGTGCAAATGCTCCCTGGTAATAAGATGGCGGCCACGGGTTAGGGCCTTGAGGGCCTCGTAAGGCTGCGGATAGCCTTCGCGCCGCAAGATCACCTGAATGCCTTCGGCGATCACCATCCAGTTGTCTTCGAGGTCGTCGTACAGTTGGCCCTCGTTGAGCATGAGCTTGTCCATGCCTTTTTGGATGGATTTTAGGGCGATGATCGTATGCCCCATCGGGACGCCAATATTGCGCAACACCGTGGAATCGGTCAGGTCGCGCTGGAGCCTGCTGATCGGTAATTTTTCAGCAAGGTGCTGCCAAAGGGCGTTCGCCAGACCTAAATTCCCCTCGGCATTTTCAAAATCAATAGGGTTCTCCTTGTGCGGCATGGCTGAAGAGCCGACCTCGCCCTCCACCGTTTTTTGCCGGAAATATTCCATCGAAACATACGTCCACACGTCGCGGCAAAAGCCGATGAGTATGGTATTTATTCTTGCAATCGCCTGGCATTGAGCGGCAAAGCAGTCGTAGTGCTCTATTTGAGTCGTGTGTTGCGAGCGCTCGAGCCCGAGGAATTCCCGCACAAAATCATCGCCAAAGCGTTGCCAATCGTAGTCAGGGTATGCTGCATAATGTGCATTGAAATTGCCCGTGGCGCCGCCGAATTTAGCCCGGTGTGGGATGCTTCGCAGCAAGCCCATCTGAACGTCGAGCCGCTCCACGAAGACCTGGAATTCTTTGCCCAAAAGCGTGGGCGAAGCTGGTTGCCCATGGGTGCGGGCGAGCATCGGCACCCGCGCCCAATCTTGGGCAATTTTTTCCAACAGATCGCGCAGTTGCTGTAAAAGTGGATAGTACACCTGTTCCAGGGCAGTTTTAAAAAGCAGGGGCGTTGCTGTATTGTTTATGTCCTGTGAGGTAAGGCCGAAGTGTACAAACTCGCGCAAATCGTTGAGGCCGTACGCGTCAAAGCGTTCCTTGAGGAAGTATTCGACGGCCTTCACGTCGTGGTTGGTTGTGCGCTCGATGCGTTTGATCTGTTCTGCATCCGTTATATTGAAGCGTTCAAAAATGGCGTTTAGTTCGTCAATTTTGTCCTCCTCGAAGGCAGACAGTTGCGGCAGTCCGTACTGGCACAACGCGATAAAGTATTGAATTTCAACAAATACGCGATAACGGATGAGCGCATATTCGCTGAAATAGTCGGCGAGTTCGCGGGTTTTGTCTGCGTAGCGACCGTCAATAGGTGAGATGGCAAGTAAGGACATGAGACTGCTGGTTTGCCCACTTTCGCCAAGGCTACGGCGGGTTAAGAAATCGTTTGCGCCGCAAAATTCGCCTTTTCCTGTCAGCAAAAGCAGCGTAAGGCTATCTTTGCCCACTCTTTTTCAACACGAAGATTTTTGACATGAAAAAATTGAATTTTTTACCTGGTTTACCCGCCGTAGCCTTGGCGAAGGCGGGTGCGTTAACCCTGTTCGCTTTCCTCCTTTTCACCTCTTGCAATAACGACAAAAAACAAATCGAAACCCTTACCAAAGAAACGGAAACCATCCATGACGAGGCCATGAAAGATTTGGCCGACATGAACCGCGTAGCCCGCGAGCTCAAAGAAACTATCATGGTTGCCACGATGACCGCTGAGCAATCTGCCGTCTATACTGACGCGCTCACGGCTATGGGCAATGCTGAAAACGCTATGATGGACTGGATGAAAAATTATAAATCGCCTGAAGAAATGGCCCCACCTGAAGCAATGAAATACTTGCAAGAGCAAAAAGCATTGATTGAGAAAAACCGCGCTGATATCAAAGCCGCGTTAGAGGCTGGAAAGAAACTACAAGGGAAATAGTTGGAATTTTGGGGATGCGGTTATTTGGGGATTTGGTTATTTGAGCACCCAATCTTGGCCACCCAAATCCCCAAATAACCAAATACTCACATAAACAAGCTACTTGGCTATCAAACAAATAACATGAAGATTCAGTATCTTTTTCAACTCCTCACACTGGTGGTGTTTCTGGCTTGTAACACCGGGCAAAAGGCGCAACCGGCAACCAATTTACCCGCCGAAGCCATAGCGAAGGAGGGTCGCCAAAACCCAATCACCAAGTCTTTCGTCACTTGGGACAAAAAAATGATAGACATAGGCAAAGTAAAAAAAGGCGAAAAACGAACCCTTTTCTTCGATCTTACCAATACCAGCGGTCAGGAGATACAGATTGATATTGTGGACGCTTGCGAATGTACCAAAGTGGATTTCCCCCGAGGCCCCATTGCTCCGGGTGGCAAGGGGCATTTCGATGTGATATTTGACAGCACAGAAAAAGATGTCGCTGAAACCATCGGCATCAACGTCGTTTTTAAGAACACCGACGCTGCAGGAAATCCGCGCATCGAAACAGTGGAGTACAAGTTTGAGATTGAAAAATAATGCTAAAATCCGTTCATCATGTTGTTAGAAAAATCATTGCCCTGCTTTTTGTTGCTGACCCTGTTTGCGATTAATTGCAGCGGCCCAAGCCGCACAGCATCAGTGCCCGCTAAGCCATCTGATCCAAACGAACGCCTCGCCAAAATCAAAATGACAGACCTTAACGGGCAGCCTGTATCCCTAAAAGATTTTGCGGGAAAGCCTATTTTCTTGAACTTTTGGGCCACCTGGTGCGGGCCTTGTGTGAACGAGATGCCCTCTGTTGAAAAGGCTTCAAAGCTATTCAAAGATGACATCGTTTTTTTGGCGGTCAGTGATGAGTCTCCCGCATTGATCAAATCCTACGTCAAAAAGAACAAGTTCAGTTTCAATTTTGCACACTTGGATGTGACGTACCTAGATGTCTATGTAAAGGTGCTCCCCACTACCCTATTGATTGATGGCAAAGGCCAATTGGTGGAGGAAGAAGAAGGCTTTCGTAACTGGATGGATGCCGACAGTCAGGAAAAATTGAAGTCGCTGATAAAAAAATGAGGTAAATCGCCGAATTAATCCTTCGCTTCACGCCGTTTCAACTCGTCGCGGACTTTGGCTGCCATTTCATACTCTTCATTGTCGAGTGCTTCTTGCAATCTACCGCGCAGCGCATCCATCGGCCAAATCTCGATGGCGTTGTCATCTAGCTGTGACGTAGCGGGTACGGCTGAAAAGCCGCCACCTTCCTGTTCTTCCAGAATCACCCCGGCGGCTTCGAGGATAAAATCGTAGGTAAAAATCGGGCACTCAAAACGCACCGCCATCGCAATGGCATCCGAGGTGCGCGAGTCAATTTCGAAGAGTTCGCCGTTCTTCATGCACACTAGTCGGGCATAGAAAATACCATCGAGCAAATTGCTGATGATCACTTCTTTCAACTGTATGTCAAAGGTGTCAAAAGCGTTTTTGAAGAGATCGTGGGTGAGCGGACGGTTGGGCACCATACGTTCCAAGGCCACCGCAATAGCCTGTGCCTCAAAGCTCCCAATCACAATCGGGAGGCGGCGTTTGCCACGGCGTTCGCCCAACACCACCGCGTAATTGTGCGATTGGGTCATGCTGTGCGAAAGGGCCACTATTTCGAGTTCGATGCGTCTCATTCTTAAGGTGATTTGTTGAATTGGGGATTTGGTGATTGGTGATTGGGGGGAGCAGAAGTGTGTCCATTGTTCCCTAGTGTGCGGCCTTAAACTTCTTAAATGCTTCATTCAAACGCGGCACAACTTCAAATAAGTCGCCCACCACACCATAATCTGCCGCTTTAAAGAACGGCGCTTCGGGGTCTTTGTTTATGACTACGATGACTTTCGAGTTGTTCACCCCAGCCAAATGCTGGATGGCCCCGCTGATTCCGATGGCAATATACAAATTTGGCCGGATAGCAATGCCAGTTTGTCCAACATGTTCGTGGTGAGGCCGCCAATGTGCATCGGCTACTGGGCGGGAGCAAGCCGTGGTAGCGCCTAGCGTTGTGGCCAGTTCTTCCACCATCGCCCAGTTTTCAGGACCTTTCATGCCACGCCCTGCTGACACCACAATCTCTGCTTCCGGCAATGGGACAATGCCTTCCTGGGTCTTTACCGACTTAACGCGGATGCGACCTTTGGCCGAAGCGACAGAAACTGTTTCGACAGAAGCAGGGCTGCCGGTAGATTCTGGTTTTACCGCGTTGCCCATCAGTGAAACTACCTTGACGGCACTCGTAATTTCATACTCGGCAATAGCCTTGCCTGAAAAAACCGATTTTTTTACCCGAAGGGTGGATTCATTTCCGGTGGGCAAGCTGTTCACACCTGACACCAGCCCTGCGTTCAGCCGAACCGCCACGCGACCCGCCAACGATTTCCCGGTAGAGGTGTGGCTGAGGACAACCACGCTCGCATTATTATTTTTTGCCACTTCAGAAATAGCGGCAGCGTAAGTCTGGCTGTCAAAATGCTCGAAAGCTGCATCAGCAACATGGAGCACCCGGCTTGCACCATAACGGCCCAATTCGCCCGCATCTTTTACCGAGCCAAGCGTGAGCGCCACGCAAGTGGTACCAAGCATATCGGCAACTTTTTTGCCGTAGGTGACGGCCTCGAAAGCCGCTTTTTTAAACTGTCCACGCGGGGATTCCGCAAAAACCAAAACCATGGTTATGAAGAGATAAAGTGATGAAGTGATAAAGTGATGGGATTCAGTAGTGATGACGTGGTGGGTGATGAAGTGATTGAAAATTGCCGATAAGACGGTATCAAATCACTTCATCACCCATCACTTCATCGCTATATGACTTTCGCTTCTTCGTGCAACAGCCGGACCAATTCGTCCATCTGATCTGGCTGCACCAGTTTCACACCCGCCTTTGCTGGTGGAAGATTGAATTGTACGGCTTTCGCAGCATCTTCGAATGCAACTGCTGGCACTTCTTTTAGCGGTTTGCTGCGAGCGGTCATAATGCCGCGCATATTGGGGATCCGTTGTTCGGCCATGCCTTTGGCCGCGCTGAGCACAAAGGGTAAATCAATTTCTACCACCTCTACCCCACCCTCAATGTCGCGCTCTAGCGTGGCGGTTGAGCCATTGAGCTCGAGTTTGGATGCATAAGAAACATAAGGCGAGTCCAGATGTTCTGCTACCATGGCGCCAACTTCCGAGCCGTTGTGGTCAATGGTCTCTTTGCCAAAAAAGATGATGTCGAAATTTTCGGCGCGGGCGTATTCGGCAATTTGTTTTGCCACAAAACCCGCTCCTTTAGGCTCGCAGTCAATGCGGACAGCCTCATCGGCACCGATGGCGAGGGCTTTTCGGATGGTGGTTTCGTTGGCCGCAGGGCCTACGTTGAGCGCTACGACCGTTCCTCCGAGCGCCTCGCGGAGTTCGCAAGCGCGCACGAGGGCATACCATTCGTCGTATGGGTTCATAATGAACTGAACACCCCCAGCGTTGAACTCTGTGCCATCGGCATTGAAGGAGATTTTAGAAGTGGTGTCGGGTGTTTGGGAGATACAGACCAATAATTTCATTGTAAAAATAGCCGCTACTTTTGTGGGCGCGCAAAGGTAGGGAGCAGGAGAAGAAAGTTAGAGATTCCGCAATCTTATTCTCACGCTTTCGCCGTTGTTTTCGGCAGTCATAATAAAAGGAATGGAAATTTCAAGGCCAGCATCGAGTATGGCGCTGAGAGTTTGCAAATGAAAACTTGGGGATTCATGACCAGGGCGCAAGTAAATAACTCCATGTAAAGGGTGTCCATCTCTGAAAATCAAAGTGCCAAAATCGCTATCTTGGGAGATAACGACCCTTCGGTGTTTCACGGAAAGAAATAGGATTTCTTCATCTGGAAGCCGAAATAGTTCCTCTTCTTTGATGTCAAAAACATCAAGACCCAAACTTCTTAAAAACACAACCAATTCACGATCAATGTTTTCGTCAGTCAAGAATTGCAAATCAATAAAGGTCATGCTGCTTTTGGGCTGGCAACTTCAATAACAATTTCATTGCGAGCAAAACGTGCTGCATACCGAATTGCCTCTAAAACCAACTCCACTGTGAGCAGCGGATGTTTTTGTGCAATACTTTCTGGTGTGCCGCCAGTGCCAAGCCATTCCATGATAAGTTCTACGCTAATACGTGTACCGGTAATACATGGCTTGCCGTTCAGAATTGCAGGATCAGATACAATGTTTGGGAAAAGGCTCTTCATATTTTACACTGTTTGACAGCAAAAGTAACTCGAAATTTTCAAAAAAATGACGACAACTCGCTTACAATACCTCAATAAACTTCTCGAAGCCTCTCCAAATGATTCTTTTGTCCTTTTTGCCCTTGCCAAGGAGTACGAAGGCGTGGGTGACGACACGCAATCTCTTTCGTTTTACCTTCGTTTGAAAGAAGCCGATCCCACTTACATCGGGACGTATTACCACCTTGGCAAACTTTTTGAGCGACAAGAAGATTTTCAAAACGCGATTTTAACTTACAAACAAGGCATCGAAATCAGCCGTAAAGCGGGCGACCGACACGCCATGAGCGAACTGCAGGGTGCACTTTTAAATCTTGAAGACCCAGAATAATGTACAAAGTATCAATTTTTCTCGTCGCTGTCTTATTCCTGCTTTCGGCCAAAGAAACGGGGTGTCGCAAAAAAGCTAATTTTGGCGAAACCCGCCCGGCTACAGAAGTACGCAGTGCAGCCTTTTTGAAGAAAAAACTCCGCAACCACGAGCATCCCAATCTAAATTTTGTGACCGCCCAAGCCAAGGTTTTTGCAGAAGGCAATGGCCAATCCATGGGTGCAACAGCAAACATTATCTGGATCCGAGACAGCGTTATGTGGTTGAATATCAAAAAGTTCGGTCTAGAAGCGGCCCGTGTTCTGGTGACGCAAGACTCGGTTTTTCTGCTCAACCGCCTGGAGAAAACCTATTCTGCGAGAGGCTTGGAATCCTTACAGCACCAGTACAGTCTGCCCGCCGGTTTTGACCTTGTGCAAAGCCTTTTGCTGGCCTCACCATGGTTTTTTCCCGATATTATGTTGGAACCTGACATTAAAGATGGGCTGCACCGACTCTCCGGGGCCAATGGCCGGTTTTCAGCCGATTACCGCATAGAAGAAGGATCTTTTTGGCTTCGACAGGAAATGTTTTTGCAGCCCCGCGAAGGACGAAGTTTGTCGGTTTTGTTCGAAAACTACAAAAAAACCGAGTTAGCTGGATGGTTCCCCTATCTTCGCACCATAGAGGCATCCAGTCAAGATACAGGCGATCTCCGACTTTCCATCGAACTCAACGATGTAGAATTCAATGTTCCCAAAAGTTTTCGCTTTGAGATTCCCAAACATTATAAACGTGTGGATTAGTCTGTTTAGCAGAAATTTCCCATTCCGATATCTCGGGATGAACTTTCGCAAAGTTGTAACGACGGCGGGCATACTGTTTGCTATAGCGCTCCTGTTGCCTGTTTCAGTCTTCGCACAATCCAAAAAAGAGCTGGAAGACAAGCGCAAAAAAATTATCCGGGACATTCAGTCTACCGAGCGGATGATCAAAAAAACAGCAAAAACCAAAGAGGCCACTTATGACCGCTACCTCGCTTTGCAAAGTCAAATCCAAAGCCGCGAGGCACTCATTCGGAACCTACAGGCAGAAATCGAAGATGCCGAGACTGGAATCGTTCGCAATCAGACCGTGATTGCGTCGCTCAGCAACGATGTAACAAAAATGCGCGACGAATATGGCAGAACCGTACGCAACGCATACAGGCGTAAGACCTTGAGCAACCCGATCTTTTACATCCTTTCCGCCGAAAGCCTCAACCAAGTCTTCCGCCGTTGGCTTTTTTTGCGCAAGTACGACGAGCGGCGAAGCGAACAAGCGAAGGCCATTCGCCTCACTCAGGAAATGTTGTCAAAGAAAACCTCTAACCTTGAAGAAACACGTTTGAACAAAGAAAACCTGCTCATTTCCATTCAAGGGCAAAAATCTACCCTCACTGGCGAGCTCACGGAAAAGAACACGATGCTGAAAGACCTGGGAAAAGACGAGGCCCGGCTCAAATCTGATTTGGAGAAAAAACAAGCCACCCATGAAGCACTCAACAACGCCATAGAAGGGGTGATACAAGAGGAAGTACGAAAGCGGGTGGAAGAAGCGCGAAGCAAACCTAAACCCGTCACGCCGAAGACCGAAAAGCCGATCACAACGCCTTCTCCCAGCCCGACGAAACCTGAAAAAGCAAAGCCCGTAGCACCCGAAGCAAAGCCCCGAACGGATGAAGATGCTGTCTCATTCAACTTCCGAAAGAACAAAGGTCGCCTGCCGTGGCCTGTGGAAAACGGGTTTATCTCGCGGGGCTTTGGCAAGCAGAAGCACCCAACGTTGAAGAACATTGAAATCACGAACAACGGGGTGGACATCCGTACCGAAGAAGGCGCGACAGTGCGCTGTGTGGCCGATGGCAGGGTGGCAGGAATTCAGTTTGTGCCTGGGCATGACTACACGGTGATTGTGCAGCACGGCGATTATTACACGGTGTACACAAATCTTGCCTCTTCAAGCCTTTCTAAAGGCGAGGAGCTGAAAGCTCGTCAAAGTATCGGTCAGGTAAGCACCAACAACATAACAGGGACTTCGGAATTGCACTTTGAGCTGTGGCAGCAAAAAGAGCGGCTGAACCCCGCGACTTGGATTAAAAAATAGATTAATCACATTCATCTATGCTTCCCAAACCTGCTTTCACTAAGATTTTTATGGTACTGTTGTTGTTGCCTTTGCTCACAGCAGCACAAAAACCACCCACGCCAAAATCTACTCCCAAAACTGCCCTTGATTCTCTAATGCTGGAGAGCAGCGTTCTCGCTTTCAAACAATCTAGCATCAGCCCCGACACGGCAAAAGCGAACCTTCGAGTGCGGGTGTTTGAAAAAGGCGGCAATACCGATCCAATTCAAGGCGCTACGGTGTTGATTCGTCGAGACAGAGACAAAATGCTGGGTCGGGTAACGAAACACGATGGCCGCTGCCTGTTTGAGCCTGCCCCCGCCACATACACCGTCCGGGTGCAAATGACTGGGCTGAAATCCTTCGAAAAAACGGGATTCAAACTCGAAGCTGGCAAGGTTTACGACATTGAAATCGGAATGGCACGCAATTGAAAGAGCCATGGGGCGCAGACTACTGGACATTTGGACATTGGACATTGGACTTGTACTCTAAAAACTTGAAAATCATGCACTTGCCGAATCGCGTCTAACGTCCAATGTCAAAATGTCCAGTAGTCTGCATGGGGTGCTACGCACCTTGAATACCCTAAAATGACATAAGCCACCCCGAAAATTCGGGATGACTTATGTTTTTGTCATAAATCCTGGCGAGGTGATTAATCTTCTGGTTCTGACTCGAAAAAACCTTTAGCCCTGTACTTTAATTTTTCCACAGGTTTGAGTTTTTTCTTTTTGTGGTCTTGGTCTTGTTGACGGAAGTCACGGTCGTCGGCACGACGGGGGTCTTTTTTGTTGTTCTTTTCCCAGTGTCTCATGGCAAAAGTGAAGGAAGGTTTTTGAGTCCTCTTATTCTTTCCTTGGAAAGTTTTTTGGGAGGACGCAGGTGAAAAATCAGGTGTTTAGACTTTGGCTTTCCGCAGGTTTTGAAACTGATGAGCGCCGAATCTTTTTACAAAAATAGTCCGCCTTCGCAGAATAGCAAGGGCTTGGTAGTTAAATTTTTTAAATCTTATCAAAAGTTTTTCTCACCTGCATGAAAAAAAATCTTTTTGCTTCATTAATCTTGTTGGCAATTTGCTTGCCGGCGTTTGCTCAAAACACATTCCCAGTGCGTTTTGCACAGGGTACAGAAATTTTTCCCGACAATTTTGCCAGTACCCGACAATTTCACAAGGTAGCCTCTGAGGAATTGGTAAACGGGCTGTACACCCGTTACATCCAATTGGCAAAAATTATGAATGCGCAAGAACGGGCTGCTTTCGAAGCCACCGGAGCGCGGGTCATCGCTTACGTCCAGTTCGGGGCATATTTGGTATTACTGCCGCAAAATTTTGATTTTAAAAAAATAGAAGGTTTTTCGCCGCGCAGCGTAATGCCCGTAAAGCCCGAATGGAAATTGGCACGCAGCCTGCGCGAACTGCCTTACGGTGCCTGGGCTGTACATGGTGACTTCATTGATGTTAACCTCCAACTTTATCCTTCGATACGCATTGCAGAAGGCGCGGCGTTATGTCGCAGCCGCGGACTGGAGGTGTTGAAAGAAGGCACACAAAACGGCTTCGTCCAACTCCGAATCCACAAAGACCATTTGAGTGAAGTGGCTGCCATGCCTTTCGTGCAATACCTTGAATTGGTGCCGCCTCCTGGCCAAAAAGAGGATACACGGAGCCGCGCTCTCCACCGCTCCAACCTGGTGGCCAGCGATGCCCCCTTAGGCAAAAAATACGATGGCA
>JACMMM010000668.1 GCA_014379065.1 Saprospiraceae bacterium | reverse complement strand
TGGGTGGGGGAAATTATTCACCCTTTTACTCTTTTAATCCCTTTTACACTTCTCCTGGGCTTGACTCTGAGCCCCAACCACTGCAACCGCTATCCAGGTTTAACCATCTGGTTAAAAAAAACGCCCAAAAACTTGCCCATTTGAAAAACCTATCTCACTTTTGCCCAATAATTGACCAAACGGTTAAACTCAATGGATAAACGCGAGGAGACACCAGATTTGTCAGATTCTACAAAGAAAAAAATCTTCGATGCGGCGCACGAGGTGTTCACTAAGAAAGGCATGGACGGCGCGAAAATGCAAGAAATAGCAGATCTAGCGGGCATCAACAAGGCATTGCTGCACTATTACTATAAGAAAAAGGAAAAACTTTACGAGACAGTGGCAAAGGCAGTGATTGGAAAGGCCGTACCTGTTATCCGGCAAATGTTTGAAGGGGATCAGCCCTTGGAGGAAAAAATCCGGCGCTTCATTGATTTTTACATCGGCCTAATTTCTCATAATACGTTCATCCCGCTGTTTATCATCTCGGAAATCAACAAGCACCCCGACCGTTTTTTTGAAACCATCTTTCCTCAAGAAATGCCACGCCCGGAGGTGTTTTTCAGGCAAGTAAAAGAAGAAGCTGCCGCTGGGCGAATCCGTCCAATCAATCCCAAACACCTTATTGTCAATATCATATCACTATGTGTGTTCCCTTTTGTGGGTAAACCCATGATGCGTCTGGTATTGGGCATGAGTTCTGGAGAAACGCTGATTTTTATGGAAGAGCGAAAAGTGGAAGTGACCAGTTTTGTATTGGCTGCACTTCGGCCTTGAATTTTCTAGGATTGAAATACACCGATAGCTTTTCCAACACGCACTTGGGCATCATTGGAAAACCCAAACCGGCGAACTAACTTTTCTATATGAAAACAACTACGCTTACGACCCTTGCGCTCTGCTTTTTGCCTTTTTTAGGGTGGGCAACCGATACCCTCACGGTGGAACAGTGCCGCGCTATCGCCTTGCAAAACAGCCCTTTGCAACAAAAAAAACTATACGCAGAAACGGTCAGCGCCCTGCAAATCAGGAATTTGCGAAGCAATTCGCTCCCCCGGATCCAAGTGGGCGCACAGGCTACTTGGCAAAGCGATGTATTCGGACTGCCGTTCAACTTCCCAGGTTCCGACATCCCGGAAGTACCCAAAGACCAATACAAACTATCTGTAGATGTAGCGCAACGCATCTGGGACGGCGGCACTGACCGTCATGTCCGCCAGCAACGCGAATTAGAGCGAGAACTCGCAGCCGCCCAAGTGGACGTGGATGCGATTTCGCTCCGCGAAATCGTGACCGATCTCTATTTCAAGGCCCTGCTTTTGCAGGAAAGCGAGGCGGTTCTGGTTGCTTCCAAAAAAGACCTCCAAACGCGGCTCAAACAAACGGAAGCCGCTGTATCGGAAGGCATCGCCCTGCGTACTTCTGCTGACCAGATTAAAATCCAAGTGCTCAAAACAGATCAGCAAATCGCGGCTACACAATCAGACCATCAAGCTTTGCTAGAGATTTTGGCAAAGTGGGTAGGCCAAAATGTTGTACCGGCGACTTTAGTCGCAGGAAGTAGCAAAGCAGGAAATCCAGCGGCTGAAGCCTCCAGTACAGTCCGCCCCGAACACACACTCTTTTCGCTCCAACAACGCAGCCTTCAAATCGGCAAAGACGCGCTCGGGCTTCGCGCCCAACCCCGCATTGAAGCCTTTGTCCAAGGTGGAATTGGCAGGCCCAATCCGTTCAACTTTTTTGAAACGGGATTTGAGCCGTTTTACCTCGTTGGCCTTCGCGCCTTCTGGATGCCGATTGACTGGGGGAACAAACGCCGGGAAGCGCAAGTGTTTGATATACAAATAAAAAACCTGGATGTCCAGCGGCAATTTTTTGATCAACGACTGGAGACCAGTGCACTTAAAGACCAACAAGACGAGGCAAAATGGCGGGCACAACTGGCGCAAGACGATGCCATCATCGCGCTTCAAGCAGATATTATTCAACGTGCTGACACACAGGTAAAAAATGGGGTGATGACCGTGACCGATTATTTGACGCAGTTGAATTTGCTTACACAGGCTCAATTAAATCGAAAAACGCATGAGATTCAAGCTGTCCAAGCGGTGGAGATGCAACGGGCAAAAATGAGGGATTAGGCAGCTATGGCCCGCATGGGAACCTCCATCTCAGCAAAGAGCGCTTCGAGTTGGTGAAATAGCTTGGAACGATATTCCTTTAATTGGCGGACAGCAAAATCTTAAAGTACATACAAATCCTTACAGCATGAATAGAATTGTCCCGATCATTTCTCTTTTATTGGCCATTTCCTGTCAAAAATTCGCCCCCAAAGCCGATGCTTACGGCAATTTTGAAGCTGAAGAACGCATCGTGAGCGCTGAAGCCACCGGCAAAATCCTGACCCTGAACGTCGAAGAAGGCCAAGACCTTAAGGCAGGCAAACAAGTCGGCTCGATTGACTCACTGCAAATCGCCTTGAAGCGCGAACAACTTCTCGCCAGCATCCGCGCTGTCGTCGCCAAAAGCCCTGCCATCGGCGCGCAACTCGCTGTTTATGAAAAACAAACGGCTGCTGTTCGTCAACAACTTGCTACGCTCGACCGCGAAAAACGCCGGGTGGAAAACCTGCTCAAAAACGACGCAGCCACGCCCAAACAACTGGACGATATAAATGCCCAAATCGAAGCCGCCCAGCGACAGATGGACGTAGTTGGGGAACAAAGGACGGCATCCAATGCAACCCTTGGCGTGTAAAAAAGCGGGCTGTTGGCAGAGGTGCTCCCGCTCCAAAAACAGATTTCCCAACTA
>JACMMM010000667.1 GCA_014379065.1 Saprospiraceae bacterium | reverse complement strand
CTGTTTCTATTGGTAGGACATCTGTATTATCTGAATTCCAAACATACAAAACCAGCAGATACACCGGCTATTATGCCTGCGGCGGCTCAAGCGGGCGGTGCGCGTATTGCCTATGTAAACGCCGACACGCTCGATGCACAATACGAATGGTTGAAAACGCAAAAAGCCGCGATTGAGCAACGGATGGCGAATACAGAAAAAACGCTTTCCAGCAAGGAAGAAGCACTGATGAAAGAAGCAGCCACTTTACAACAGAAATTCCAGGAAGGAAATATGACCCAGGCAGAAGCGGAAAAGCAGCAGACAACTCTCATGCAGCGTGGGCAAAAACTCGAAGAGGAAAAAATGCGCCTCAGCAAATCGCTCAGCGAAGACCAGAAAAAAGCCTTCAATGATCTCTACGCCAACATAGAGACCAAACTCAAAACGCTGTCGTCCCAAATCGGCTACGACTACATTTTTTCCTACTCGCGTGGCGGCCAAATCCTGCTTGCCAACGACAGCCTGGATATTACACATCAGGTGCTTGAGTTGTTGAACGCGAAGGATAAATAATGGTAGGCAGTGGCAGTAGGCAGCGACAGGGTCACTCGGGTTAACCAGTCTACCAATCACCAATCTACCAATCACCAAAGCCATGACCAACATCTCCTTGCGTCGCGCTACCGAAGCCGATATTCCGCTCATTAGCCAGTTGGCCCAACGAATATGGTGGGAGCATTACCCGAGTATTATCAGTGAGGCGCAAATCGCGTACATGCTAGAACTGATTTATAGCGCGTTAGCGCTACAACGGCAAATGGAAGAAGAAGGCCAAGAATTTTGGTTGCCCCAAAAAAACGGCCAAACGCTTGGTTTCCTTGCAGTTAACCGAAAAGGAGAAGGTGATTATTTCCTCCATAAATTCTATTTGGAAACCCGCGAACGGGGACTGGGAACCATTATTTTTGAACTTTTGCTCGCCCAATATCCTGATTTGCGCCAACTCCGTTTGCGCGTGAACCGCTGCAATTTCAAAAGCGTCAACTTCTATTTCAAAGTTGGTTTTCGCATTGAGTTTTGCATTGACACGCCCTTCGGCGAAGGCTATGTAATGGATGATTTTCAGATGGTTTTTGGTCTCAACAATCAGCCCAAAGGCACATCAACCTAACGCTGCTCTCACGTCTCTCACGACCTCTCACGCCGCTCACATGCTTTCCGTCCACTCCGACCCATACTTCATGAAACAAGCCCTTGCCGAGGCTGAAAAAGCCTACGAAGAGGGCGAGGTGCCGGTCGGTGCGGTCATCGTGTGCGAAGGCCGGATCATTGCCCGGACGCACAACCAGACAGAGATGTTGACCGATGTGACGGCACATGCAGAAATCCTTGCGCTTACCGCTGCCAGCAGTCATTTAGGCAGCAAATATTTGACCGATTGCACCCTCTATGTTACCCTCGAACCTTGCGTGATGTGTGCGGGTGCGCTGGCTTGGGCGCAAATAGGTCGACTAGTTTACGCAGCCACCGACGAAAAGCGTGGCTTCATGCTTTTTGGCGGTAAAGACTTGTTGCACCCAAAAACGAGGCTGGAAATGGGCATCATGGAGGAAGAGTGTGGCTCGCTGGTGACCGCATTTTTTCGGGCTAAGCGGGGATTTTAACCACATAGTTCACATAGCACACATAGTCGCAACCTGTTGATTTATAAAACTATGTGTGCTATGTGAACTATGTGGTTACCTATAATTCAGGTATCCTCATGCGGTTCTACCCAAATTTCTACCTTTGCCAACCTGTCAAAAATAGACATCGTTCCATGATGGTCCTTTGAAATGACAGGAACTTTTTGCCTTGGCTACCTCTGCTCGCATCAATCAGTTTTTCTCTCCCAAACGGCTTCAATGGCTCGGAGCATTGGCAGCAGCCTTGTTTCTGTTGTTGTTGGCGCGGCCCATCTTCAAGGACTACTTCACGCGCCCCAATTCGATGATGTATTCCTTTGGCGGCGACGCGTTGGTGCTTTATTACAATACGGCCTACCATACGCGCTATGACGACGGTTCCACGCTGCGCAACATGAATTACCCTGATGGGGAGTACATCTACCTCACGGATGCTCAGGGGGCGCTTTCCAACACTTTGCAATGGATAAACCGACACGTCACAGACATTTCGGGGCAAACGGTCGGCATTGTCAACGCGCTGAATTTGTACTTGCTGTTTGCAGCGGTAGTATTGGTTTTCTTTCTGTTGCGAGCTTTGAAGGCGCATCTTTTTACGGCCATTTTGTTCTCGCCCTTGATCGTGCTGCTTTCGCCACAGATATGTCGCTCGGTTGTGCATTTTGGTTTAGCCTACCCCTTCCTGATCCCGATGGGGATGCTATGGTTTATTAGGAAGTACAATGTGGGCCGTTTGGAAAAACGCGATGCGCTCATGCTGGCCGTTTCTGTATTTTTTACGTTCAACAATCCATATACGGGTTTTAATGTCAATTTTTTCCTCGTTTTAGCGGGAATGCTGCTCTTTGCCGCAGAAGGTTTCAAGCGAAAAAACTGGAAGCGACCAGCCATCATTTCTGGTATGGGGCTTTTGGTGTTGGTGCTGGTTTTTCTAAACTTTAAACTATTTGACCCCGTCCACGACCGCATGGACCCGCAATGGGGTTTCTTTGATTACCATGCCACCTTTGAGGGCTTGTTTCACCCGCCCCATTCACTCTTGCACGACTGGCTGACGCGGAACAAAATCAAGATTCCGGAGATTGAATTTGAAGCGATGCTGAACGTGGGTTTGGTGGCCACCCTGGCTTTGGCAGTGATGTTGCTGATGACCATTGCCAGCGTTTTTTATCGCAAAAACAAACCCACTTTGCAGCGTCTTGCGCCCGAGCACCGCATTTTGTTGGGGTCAACCTTATTGCTCTTTCTGCTGGCAGCGAATACCAGTTTGCTCCCTATTTCGCGGGAGTGGATGGAGACGAACATGGGTTGGCTGATGATGTTCAAAGCTTCTGGCCGATTGGGATGGGGCCTTTATTTTGCATTAACCGTGACAGGAGCCTTATTTATTGACAAGCTGTTTCGGATTACTTCCCCTTGGTTTATGGCGACGTTGTTCTCGGTTTTATTCGCCGCACTTTGGAACTCGGAAATAAACCAATACATACGCCCTAAATTCAGAGACGTTTTTCAGGCCAATTTTTTTAGCCGTGAGCACGAACAGGAAATGTTGGACGTCTTGCACCAAAACAACATAGATGTCGGGCAATATCAAGCGATCCTCTGTCTCCCCAAAATGATGGCCTGGTCTGACAAAATCCTGTCTCACATCAATTACAGGACGCAGATTTACAGTACAAGGATTTCCATGGCCACAGGGCTGCCGATGGTCAATTCGATGCTTTCGCGCATAGGCTTACAACATACGCTGGAACGCGTGCAGATGCTGTCGAACCCCTTGGTGGAACGGACGATGCTCCAAAAATTCCCCAATCAAAAAGATATTCTCCTGCTGGTCGGTTCGGATGCAATCCCTGAACTCAAAACCGGGGAAAAATACCTGTTGGACATTTCCGAGCGCGTGGCTGAAACCAAGGACTTCTCGCTTTATCGCTTGCGTTTGGCCGATTTGGCAAACAGCAAGGCTATTCAGCAAGCAAAATCTGCCTTCCAAAGCGGCACATTCCCGGCTCCCAGCCTTCATTTAGGTTATGATGATCAGCCTTCGAGCCTGGCTTTTTATGGCGCGGGCTGCCGTCAGACCAAAGCCAAGGAAGACGATGTTTTTGATTTTGTTTCGCCCTTTGAGCGCGATACGCAGATGGTTTTTTCTGGCTGGACCTATGTAGATCCCGGCAAATGGAGCGCGGGGTTCTGGCTTTTCAGCGTTCGCGACGCAGCGGGCGCGGAGCTGGAAAATTTCAAAGTTGAAACCAGACAATGCAACGATGTTCAAGGCAATTGGATTCGGGGAGAAGCCCGCGTGCGGCTGCCACGGGGAGGGCATTTGCAGGTGAAGAGCTACGGCCACAAGGCCATGCTGATTGATGAGGTAATGCTTTGGCCGCTGGGCGTCTCGCCGATTGTGAATGATCCGAATGCCGAGACGTTTTTGTTTGAGAATTTCAAGGTGAAGAAGTGAACTTAGAGTAGCCACGAATTACACTAATTTTCACGAATCAAATTTTAGTGTAGATTATTGCAATTCGTGGCAAAAAATGAGTGGCTGCTAAAAAGCGTGGTTTCTCAGCCGAATTCACTGTTTTCTTTTCAACAAAAATGCAGGTCTAATTCGATACGGATTCAACCAAGATTCCGCCGTTTCGAGAAAATATTCGTCGCCCTCAGCCAGCGCATTTTTCAGCGCATTTTGCCAGACAAATTCGGGCAAAAGGAAATATCCGCCGCCTAGGTTTTTGATTTTCAATTCATTTTCTGGTCCTGCGAAATAGCGCAGCGTTTGTCCCTGCACCCCGGCGGCAATGCGCCAGAGTTTGCTGGAATCCACGGCGTATTCTGGTAGCCAAGGCATGGCATCGGTGCCCGTTGTGAAGGTGAAATACTCGGCGAGGGCATTGTGGGCGATAAAGAGTTCAGGTTTGTTTTGAATTGAACTTCCCGAAAGTTTGGTCCCGAAGGAATCGGGATCGGGAAGTTGAGATTGGACTTTTCCTGTTACCTTTTTGAACAAGGCATAATCCGGGTCATGCAACCTAGGCGAATACGATTTCCACGAAAAAAAGGAGGCCGCGACGAGTGCCATGAAAAACGCAATAGAGGCCTTTTTAGAAACATTTTGAAAGTCAAATGCCAAAGGCACAAGCAATACAAACACCAAAAACATCCGCCATGCCAGGCCTGTGAGCGACCATTCCAAAAACGGGAACAGCAGCAAGCCGCACAGCCAGAATAGCGCCGGATTTGCTATGCCGTTTCGGTTCTTCCAAAGGATCAATCCACCAATCCACCAAACCATGACCATCGAAATCTCGAATATCCACCAACCGCTAATGCGCTCCAAGCCAAAGCTTTGGACAAACGACCAAGGGGCAAATTGGGGTTGCCAATCGAATGTTCCGCTGAGTCGGCCTAAATCGGTTATGTGGGCCAAGCCGGGGAAAGATTGTCCAGCCAGAAGCAATGCTCCGATGGCAATTCCTGACACAAGGAGTATTTTCCAAGCCTTCGCCGCCGCGCTTGGTGTTTTCACCAAGTGCAATCGCCGTAGTGGGTGCTTGCTCTGGGCATCCTGCTTGACGTGTGCTTGGTGAAAACACCAAGCACGGCGGGGGAGTCGCTCTTTGAACCGAAAACCAAGCCACAAAAAAAGATGCACCACTGCCAGCCCAAACATCATTCGATGTCCGAAACAATTGATAATCAACAAAAAGGCGGGAATTGCAAGCCAAGCCCGAGGCTTTGTAAAAGTCCAATCCAGAGAGCGCACAAAAGCTACGAACAACACCAGTCCCAGCAAATTCTTTGGGTACTGCGCCGCGAAATACGTCAGTTGCGGGGAGAACAGCGACCACGCTCCGAGCAATGGCAGCGACTGACTTCGGCGGCAAAGTACCAGCATGAAAACCCCACACAGCACCGCCGTGCCAATCTTCAGTGCCAGCACATAATCGCCCACCAACCAATAGAAAAGCCGCAGATAGGGGTAGATCAGCGAGGCTTCCGGGGAGTGCATGTGCCCGGTTTCTTCCAGCGATTTTATCTGAACGAGGTAGAAGTAACTGTCCCAGCCGTTGGCGAAGGGGGTTTGGGTGAAGGCCAGGAAGCGGAGTAGGGCTGAAATAAGCGCCAGTCCGATTGGTATAAGAGGCGATCTCATATTGTACATGAAATATTGGATAGGAAAAAGTAAGTTATTCTTAATTTCCCTATCTTTGAATAACATATTTCAAGAATAGCCTGTCCCAACTACCATGATCGAAGAATCCTATGACTGCTTTCCTTTCAACAACAAAACCCAATTCTTTTTTGAAAGCACAGGCCTTAAAGGACGAGTTGTTAAAGTAGTTGTTTTCATGAGGATGGAAGGCAATCGTTGGAATGTTGGATTTGGCGACGTAAGGGAAGGAAGAGTTGACGACACCTCATTTACGAATAACAACGATGTAAGAAAGGTGCTCTCTACCGTGGCGAAGACCATTTATCAATTCTCAGAAATCCACCCAGAGAAGATAATCGTAATAGTTCCTCGTGACGAACGTCGGAAGCATTTTTACAATGCCATTTTTAAGAGGTATTTTTCCATTGCATCAGAGGTATTCGATATTTTCGGAATTTTGGCGGAGGATCGTGAAAACTATTTACCTGAAAAAACATACGATAGTTTTGAACTCCTTCGTAAATTTGAAGCATGAAAATGGGAAAATCCATCGAACTCACCTACGAAGAGGTAATGACTAACCCCGCTTACGAGCATTTTCGGGAAGCTGTTGCTCTTTTGCAAAACAGCCGATTCGAAGACCTTTTCCCAGAAAAACATCTCCTCGCTTTGAAAGACCTGACTGCCCGTAAGTTGAAAGCTTTGCACCTTGAAACGCCTTCCCTCCCGCTCAAAGATGTGGTAACACATGCTTTGGAAAACCTACCCGATGACACCTCCGCT
>JACMMM010000666.1 GCA_014379065.1 Saprospiraceae bacterium | reverse complement strand
GCTTGCGATCAGCGTCGGCGTTGAGCAGCACCCAGGTTTCAAAACTCGAGTTGCTCCAAACCATTTGTTTGTTTGCCCACTTGACGCTTTGGAATGAACCTAGTATATTGGGATTCAGGGATGAATTGCCAGGGAAATCTTCAAAAACCGCTTTGACTTCCATCGGCGGCATCCGGTCAATTTTGATGCTCTGCCCCACGGGATTGGAAGTGCCGAAGTAGCGGATAGCGGTTGAGCGATTTAATGCGACCGTATTTGGCTGCGAGAGCGAAGATTTTAAATCGCCTGCAACAGGCTGAATATCAAATATTTCAAACACACCTGGGTCGGCCCAAAAGAGTTTTGTTTCCACCAACTTGTTTTCGCCTGCGGTCACAAAAGCAGATTCGCCAAATTCATGCTTCATCAAGCGGGCGAATTGCTCCACGGCCGGGATAGTTTCTTTCATGGTTGGCCCAACGACATTGGGCGCATTGGCAAGCATATCGGGTGAGGCCGGGTCCCAGAATGAATTGATGATCACCCGATGGATGCGTTCAGCCTTTGAATGATATTTATCGAACGACATTTCCTGCCTGATGTGCAAAAACAACAGCAGGGACACCGCTAGTCCGAGTGCCAAGCCAAGCACATTCAGCGCGGTAAAAAGCGGGCTTTTGAGCAGGCTGCGAAAAGAGAGTTTCAGGTAGTTGCTTAGCATGATGGTGTGGAATTGTGGATTTGGGGATATGTACTTAAATAACCCAAAAAATCATTCCGAACGCAAAGACTTAACCGGGTTCGCCAAGGCTGCACGCACACTCTGAAAACTCACCGTCAAAAACGCCACCGCCACTGCCACGGCTCCTGCTATTGCAAACACCCACCATTGAATATCAATTCGATACGCAAAGTCAGTGAGCCACAAATTCATAAAGTGATAGGCGATGGGTGATGAAATGAGCACCGCCAACAGCACCAATTTCAGAAAATCCTTTGCCAACAGACCTGTGATTCCTGTCACCGTTGCACCCAGCACTTTTCGGATGCCAATTTCTTTGGTGCGCTGGTGTGCCGCGAACGCAGCCAGCCCAAACAGGCCGAGACAGGCAATAAAAATGGCCAAGCCGGAAAACACAAGGTAAAGCGATCCTTGCCGTTGTTCGGACTCGTACAGACGTCCAAAATCTTCATCCAAAAAGGTATAATCAAAAGGGAAATCCGGGTTGAATTTTCCCCAAACCTGCTTGGCGTACGCTAGGGCGGCGGGCACATCCGCTCCCGTTTTAATGGAAATGGCAAACAGGTTGGTCTTTTGTCTGGGGATGAAAAAGATCATGGGCACAATCTCCTGATGCAAACTTTCAAAATGGAAATCGCGCAAAACACCGACCACGTAAGCGTCCTTTCGCCCCCCATAAATAAGCCGTTTGCCCACAGCATCAATGGGTGATTTCCAGCCTATGATGCGGGCAGCGGCTTCGTTCAAAAGCCAGGCTTGGGTGGTGTCCGTTGGAAAATCGCGCGAAAAGGCGCGTCCGGCAGCCAGCGGCATTTGATACGTCGGTACAAAATCCATGTCAACTGCCAACATTTTCAGGGTTGCGGTGAGCGGTGTCATGGTGTCAACCAGTTGGACACTGGTGCCGCCAAGGTCATCAAGCAAGCGCCCGGCGGGCAAACGCGAGGAGCGACAGGCTTCCACGATGTTTGGATTGGCGAGCAATTCGGCCCTGAAGGATTCCCATTTTGGGATCAGATCATTGTTTTGGCCAAGGTTGATGATGCGCTCGCGGTTGAGACCGAGCGATTTTGTTTGTAAAAACTGTAGCTGCTCGTACACCACCACCGTGCCGATCAACAAGATCACAGAGACGCAGAACTGGGTCACTACCAAGGCTTTGCGCAACGAAATGCCACTTTTGCTAACATTGGCTGTGCCTTTCAAAGCCATCACGGGTCGGAACGAGGAGAGGAAAAGCGCGGGGTAAAGTCCTGCCAATATGCCAGTCAATAAAGCCACGCCAAGCAATGCAAACGGCACATACCACACCGCCAGCAGGGAAGGTGCGAGCGCAATGCCAATCGAATTTTTGAGCAAGGGCAAAGCCAGGGCCGTCAGCCCATAAGCCAGTACGGAAGCGCCCAACGTGAGCAACACACTTTCCGTCAAAAACTGGGCGATAATCTGACCGCGATGCGCACCTGAAGACTTCCGAACGCCGATTTCGCGGGCACGACCCAGCGAAAATGCGGTGCTTAAGTTGACATAATTAATGCCTGCGATGAGCAAAATAATGGCGGCGATAATGCCAAACATCCGTACCCGATCAGCGTCGCCGGTAGGTTCGATTTCGTCATCGTGGTGGCTTTTGAGGTGGATGTCGGTCAGTTTTTGGAGATGAAGCTGCGTTCCTTCCGAGGGCTTGCGCTTCTGAACTTGGCCCGCAGGCGGGGGCGGAAAAACATCGTCCAAAAATTTGGGGAAACGGGCGGCCATTTTTTCCGGCTGGAAACTAGGCGAACTGAGGAAATAGGTATAAAAGGCGTTGTTGCTGAAATTCGTTTTTAAATTTTCTTGGCCATACAAAACGGTGTCTTTCAGAGAATTGAACGAGAAAAGTACATCTGGATGCCAGTGCGATGCTTCGGGGAAATCGCGGAACACGCCCGTTACCTTGAACTTGAATTGATTGTCCACACCCAACACCTGATCCATCGGATTTTGTTCTCCGAAATAACGTTTGGCGGCACTTTCCGAGAGGATGACCTGCCAAGGGTCGGCCAATGCCGTTTTAGGGTCTCCGCTTGCCATGGGCACGGAGAATACATTGAACAAATGTTCATCAGCAAAAAACATATCCTTCTCTGGAAACAGGGCCGCGTTGGGTGTTCGGATGGTACCCGTGTATTGCAGGGTGCTGGTCAATTCCTGCATTTCAGGAAAATGCTCCGTCAACAGCGATTTAAACGGCGGTGCGATGGCGCTCAAATGGAGGTTTACGGCTCCGTCCTGATCATGAAAAGTGCGGGTGACGCGCCAGATCCGGTCTGCATTGGCATGGTAGCGGTCATAGTTAGTTTCGCTGCCAAGGTATAACGCTATGAGCAAGCAACAGGCCAACCCAATGCTCAATCCGGCCAGGTTAAGCGCCGCGTGGAGTTTGTTTTTGCGAAGGCTGCGGAGGGCGGTGGCAAGGTAGTTTTGTAACATAGCTATGGGCTTGAACCGAATCGGGAGAACAGGTTTGTTTTAATGCCCAAATCGTGCGCCATGTTTTTCAAGTGACTGGTTTTCAAGTCTTTAAAAGGGGTTTTTGGTTTATAAAAATGTCCGAAGTTGAACAGGGGTGTTCGGATTCGGACAGCCTGATATTTAGCCGTATTTCCTTCTCGCCACACTGCCTATTTGTCCAATAGGCTGAAGTCAGCGTAATTTTGAAGCCTGTAAGCAATTGCATGAAATTTTATGTGGAAAAATTGAACTATTTTCAGAACAATATCGGTTCTTTTGCATGGAAAGCTCTAATACAATGAAACCACAGTTCACAACCACCATTAAAAACTCTAATACAATGAAACCACAGTTCACAACCACCATTAAAAACTCTAATACAATGAAATCACATTTCACAACCATCATTTCTTGTCTACTCTTTGCAGCAAATGTCAATGCCCAATGTTGGCAACAATTGGCAGCGGGAGGCTTTCAAACCCTGGCGATAAAAAGTAATAGCACGCTCTGGGCTTGGGGCTCTAATTTTAAAGGACAATTAGGCGATGGAACCAATACAGACAAAAACGCCCCAGTACAAATAGGCCCCGACAAGAATTGGCAACAGGTGGCAGCGGGAGATAGTCATACTGGAGCTATTAAAAGTGATGGCACCCTCTGGGCTTGGGGAAAGAATGATCATGGACAACTCGGCAATGGAAATAATACAGACAAAAATGCCCCGGTAAAAATAGGCACTGCCAACAATTGGCAACAGGTGTCAGCGGGATATAGCCACACCGTAGCGATAAAAAACAATGGCACCCTCTGGGCCTGGGGTTGGAATAGCGCCGGACAAATCGGCGATGGAACCAATATAGACAAAAATGCCCCGGTACAAATAGGCACAGCCAACAATTGGCAATCTGTGGCCGCCGGAGGTTTTCATACCCTGGCCGTAAAAAACGATGGCACCCTTTGGGCTTGGGGGCGGAACCTACTTGGGCAGCTCGGCGATGGCACTTTTACAGACAAAAACGCCCCGGTGAAAATAGGCGTCGCCGACAATTGGAAACAGGTATCAGCGGGAGAAAGTTATTCCGAAGCGATTAAAACCGACGGTACCCTCTGGGCTTGGGGCTGGAATAGCGCCGGACAACTCGGTGATGGAACCAATATAGACAAAATCGTTCCGGTAAAAATCGGCACCGCCAACAATTGGCAGTATGTGTCGGCGGGTGTTAAACATACCCTGGCGACAAAAAGCGATGGCAGCCTCTGGGCTTGGGGTTGGAATATGTTCGGACAACTCGGTGATGGAACCACTACAGACAAAAATACCCCCGTAAAAATTGGCATGGCCAACAATTGGCAACAAGTGGCTGCGGGGATTCAACATACCATTGCTATAAAAAACGATGTCACCCTCTGGGCCTGGGGAAGGAATAACCTCGGGCAACTCGGCAATGGCGCGAATACGGATATAGAAACGCCTATTGGAATAAATTGTCTAGTCACCAATACCAATAGCACCTTATTCCCAAGCGATCATTTACAGATATATCCCAATCCAGCGCCAGATTATATCATTGTCCAGACTTCGGAAATAAACACCCCGGATTTGACATTTGAAATCAGAAATGTTTTAGGGGATGTAATATGCTCCCGTCAAATTCTGACGGATAATCAAAGGATTGATTTAGATAACTTTGTGCAAGGTGTTTATATCGTGATTGTTGGAAACAAAGATGGTCAGGTATCGAAGCAATTTATAAAGATTTAATTGTCGAACGATTGTTTTCCGAAAATTGCTCTGAAACCTGGCAAATTAGAGAGGCGTAATAATTACGGCTATCCCAAAACATCCCTGCCCGGTTTCAAGGAATCTATCAACTCATCCAGCCCCGGATGATCAAAAGGAATATCATAAAGCCGCAAAATCAGTCGGAACAGTTGCACGAAATATCTTTTTTCATCCGTAAAATCAATATACACCGAGTCTTCAAACAAGAGCGGGAAGGAGGCTTTCGGGCTGTCTTCCAATAACAGGGGAATAACCGTTTCACGGATTGCTGTTCGTTTCCTAAGCCGGGTTTCTATCATCCTGATTTCCATGTCAACGACCGGATCAGTATCTTCCGTTTCATATTTTTCAAGGTATTTTTTGGTGCCCACTGCCAAAGCAAAATCAACTGCCCCTATTTTGCTTATAAACTTCGTGATGCTACTTGAAGGCGGGTTATGCCAACGGTCGAGCAACACATCAATTTCCGCATTGCGCAAATCCTTTGCCAATTGCAACACCCATTTCTCATGGGCTTCCACGCCCCAGGCATAGCTGATAAAACAGCTGGGCGAATCCGCTTTTTCTCCCCGCTCCCGAAGGATGGCTTTTATTCTAACCAGCGCCGCTTCGTATTTTGTCCGTTGTGAAACCCGTGCTTCTTCTTGCGCGATGGTATCTCGATCCACTCCCGCAAGGGGCGTCAAGGCGGTTGTTTCGGGTATTTGGATTTGATGGCCACAATTGCTACAGAAAATATTTTTATGCTTGTTTTCAATCCGCTTCATGACGGCAGCGCGTTCCTGCCGTTCTTTGCATTTCGGGCATTGCACCACTTCAAAACGAGTGATTTGGAGTTCACGATGTAGCAAGAAGGTTTCAAACAAGCCCTGAAACAAGAGGCGGCCATGAGCAGGAATTGTTTTATTGTAATACAGTGTCAATTCGATTTCTCCTTCATGTTCAGAGGACTGGCGGAAGCCGCAGACCTGATTTTCTTTCAATTCATACTGCGCCTGGTTCTGCCATTGATGCTTGCGGGTAAATTGCTCGGTATAGCCCAGCAACACCACCATAGAGGCATAGACATTTTCCACGGCGCCACGCACGAGGTAAGAAACATCATCTTCAGTTTCGATATCTGTCGTTTTGGGTCGCTTTTCATTGATCAGGGAAGGAAAGACTAGCAAAGTATGTTTCTGTGCACCCTCCAGCGTTTCCCGGAAACAGATGTTCCGTTTCAGGAAAAGCGTGGTGGCAGTATCGAGTAGTACCTCCCGCTCGGCATCGCTTTCCACCGTTTTTAAATCCTGGAAATCATAATCCCCGGCCAGCAGTTTTTTCTCCTCCAGTACGCCCAATCCCTGCGGATTGCCCCGCGCTTCCAGCACAAAAGAAGAAGCCAGGTTGACCAGAATATCCGGGAACAATAAAATAGCTTGTTTGCCATCGGAACCCGCGCAGATGCGCACATACCCGTGATTTTCCAAATGCCCAACCGCTGTCATCATTTCCGGATCGGTGAATTCCCATTCCTTGTCCGTTGCCTCCAATTGGCGACGCAATTCGGCAGGACTGACAAGCACCGAGCGGCGGGAACTTTGTTCCTTTAATTTCAGCACAAATTCCTTGACCCGCTTGAAGGTATGGGTGGTAATGGTGGCCGGCATATCCTCCCAGGGAATCATGGCTTTTAGTTGTTCCATGAGATCGCCAACGCCCAGGCCCGCTTTTGCGCTGGTGGCGAGGTAGCCGCCTTTTATTTGATGAAAATCGCAGAATTCCTGAAGTTCTTCCGAGGTCATGGTCGGCTTGCCCCGGTCTGTGCGGGCACCAATGAGCACCTTTTGCAGGTTTGATTTTTGGTCCACGCACAACTGCTTTATCCAGTATTCCACACCGCTCAGTTGTTTTTCCCGGTTGCCGGGATCGAAGAGCAGCAGGGCCACGTCCACATCTTTTAAAAATAGTGCATGTACTAGTCGGTAATCTTGTTGTCCCGCCAAATCCCATAAAACAGCCTCGCATTCAGTGCCATCCGCCCGTTTTTTGCCCAGTTCATCAATAACCCAGAATTGCTGCCCATGCGTGGAACTGTGTTCCTTGAACTTCCCATGTGCTAAACGCCAGCCCAGGCCTGTTTTGCCTACGCCGCTGTCGCCGACCAGGGCGATTTTGGCCGTTGTATAAGGCACAGAATCAGTGATGACATCTTTGCCGAGCAGGACGCTGTAGTCAAGTTCCCAGAGTTTGATAACGGTATCTTCTTCACTGGGTATGGCCAAAATGGGTTTTGTGGGGTGGACAGCCATTTTAGGTAGAAAGCTCATTGAAGACGGCTCGGCCAAAATTGTAACTGTTTGCCAGGAGTCGGTACGCCAAATCCGTACCGTACCATCTTCGGATTGTGATGCCAACAGCTGGTCATTAGCAATAAATAAACAAGAGCGAATAGGTTTTGTATGTCCTTCTAGGATATGCAACGATTTCCCAGATTGAACATCCCATATCCTAATAGTTTCATCCCAAGAACCAGAAATAATTTTTTTCCCATCCAGGTTAAAAAAAACAGAAAGGACAATATTTCTATGTCCTAATAAAGTGGTTATATTGTTTCCGGAATCAATATCCCATATTTTGATGGTGCTATCAGAAGCACTTGAGGCGACCTTTTTCCCGTCAGCGCTAAAAGCAACGGAAAGGATTTCACCTGTATGCCCTAGTAAAGTGGTTATGTTTTTTCCAGAACCTGCATCCCATATTTTTATGGTTTTATCATAAGACCCCGAAGCGACTTTTTTCCCATCCCGGCTGAAAGAAACGCACCAAACTTCATGTGTATGTCCTAGTAAAGTGGCCATATTTTTTCCGGAATCTGCATCCCATATTTTGATGGTTTTATCATTAGACCCCGACGCGATTTTTTTTCCGTCTGGACTGAAAGAAACGGAATAGACAGCGCTAGTATGCCCTTCAAGAGTGGCCGTGTTTTCTCCGGAACCCGCATCCCATATTTTGATGGTATTATTCCCCGAACCCGAGGCAATTTTTTTCCCATCCGGGCTAAAGGCTATTCCAAAGATTGTATCTGAATGCCCACGCAAGGTGCGCAGCAGTGTCATGCCTGCCGGGTTCGCTTCAGGTTTTAGGGGTGTTGGGTTGTTTTGTTTTGCCATGTTGAGGGGTAGGCTGAGGTGTTGAATGGGTTGTGTTTTTTGTTGGCTTTGGTATTCAGGCGGTGAACCGTGTCATCTGGGTTGATGACGGAGTTCGCTTGCAAAGCAACAAAAAATGCACTAATTCGACTATGGCAAACTAAAAAGCAGGATTTTTTGAAAGACTAACCCGAGTAACCAAGCCCAAGCTGAGTTGTCCTCCTGACGGGACCCGTCCACGCCAAGTGCGCTTTGCCCGAGTACTTGCCCCTTAGATTATTCTG